>CAYUNB010000101.1:0-1792 GCA_964446095.1 uncultured Candidatus Saccharibacteria bacterium | reverse complement strand
CCGACGGAAACGCAAAGGGAATGAGTCGGTATATTTGGGGGTAAATCTCAAACTCCTTGCTGCATCGCTTGTGCTCATTCTGCTCTCCTTCGGCGTCGGCTTCTACGTCTATACTGTCTACTATCAGGCCGTGCCGATCGGCATCTTGCCGGGCAACAACCCTGTCGCCCAATCTATACTCTTCTCGGAAAACTATAAATCTCTTGATACTACCGGCCTGACAAACGACGATCTCTTCAACCGGATAAAGAACGAGATCCGGAATCCGGCAGACCTGCGGCTCGGCGCGATCGAGAATTTCGTCTTCACTAAGAAGAACGACCCCGGTCTATCGATACCGCTCACTACTGCTGAATTCTTTACTATTATAGGCGCCACTCCGCCGGACAACCTTGTTCGAACCCTGAGCACCGACTATATGTACGGCATTCTCTCCTCAGCCGAGAACGCCGCCTTCATCATTGTAAAAACCGAGGCTTTTGATAAAGGCTTAGCCGGCATGCTCGAATGGGAGGGCAAGACACTGACCAAAGATCTGTATGAGGTATTGACCTCAGAGAAGCCCGATCAAGACTTAACGACGAAAAATTTCGAAGACCTAGTCATTCGGAACGTCGACACTCGCGTACTAAAGGACAAGGATGGCAACATAAGAATCGTCTACGGTTTCCTAGATGGCGAGAAGACGCTGGCTATCGCCGGCAGCCAGCAGGCCTTCATCGAAGCCTTGAACCGCTTTAATACGCCGAGACCATTGTCTCAATAGCAAAATATGGAAATTTTCTCGCAAACTCTTGGCTGGATCGGCACGCTGCTGGTTATCTCAGCTTACTATCTCGTTTCTCATAAAAAAATATCCAGTAGCAGCGAGGTATACCAAATCATGAATCTTGTCGGAGCTGTCGGGGTAGGTATTGGTGCCTTTTATAAAGGATCCTGGCCTTCATTTACACTACAGATCGCTTGGGCTATCATAGCTATTTCAGCACTTATTAAAATAAAGAGAGAATAGACACTACTAGTCCATTTTGTTAAAATAACCCTATGAAAATAGATGTACAAGATCTCAAGAAGAGGCTAGAGGAAGAGAGGCGGAAGATTGAAGCGGAGCTTCGCGATACCAGTATTAGGAATCCGAAGGATGCTCGCGACTGGGAGGCTACTTACCCGGAGAAGATGCAGGCAGAGAAGGTGGAGGCCGACGATCTCGATGTCGGCAACAGCATGGAGGACTACCAAGAACGATACGACCTGAATGATGTGATGGAGAAGCGGCTGAACGAGGTCAAAGATGCTCTAAAAGCTATCGAAGAGGGGACATACGGCTGGTGCAAGATGGGCGGAGCTCCTCACGAGATCGAGCCCGAGCGCCTCGACGCCAACCCTGCAGCCATGACCTGCATAAAACATATCGAACATTAGAAAAAGCCCCGGCCAGTCCGGGGCTTTTTCTAATTTAGTCTATTTGAGGCAGTTTTTTAGCCATATCAAAGTCTATGAGGTATATACGCGGCTTTTTACTTATATCAACCTTACCATTCTCATCTCTAAAAAAACGCAAACAGAAGTTAGCATCATGTTCATGCCCATGACTAATCATTTTTTCAGCCAATATCTTTAGTATATTATCCCGATCTTTAAATAGATCATCGACAAACTTGCCGGCGAGGGCCTCCGCTTCCTAGAATGTCCTAGCCCATACAACAGTATATAGATGTCTTATTTCCAGACCTTCAGGTCGCAACAATTCTGTGCTTTGGATAAGGCCGGCAGCCATGTCGCAAGACTGCAG
>CAYUNB010000100.1:0-2070 GCA_964446095.1 uncultured Candidatus Saccharibacteria bacterium | reverse complement strand
GCCACTTCAGCAGTGCCGGCCAGGTAGGTACCATCTTGAGTTTTGTATAGATCTTCCTCGCCCTGTGGCAAGTAGCCAGTACCTAAGAATACCTCTGGCCGCACAAGCGCGGGCACAATCATCGGTATGAAGCCGCCCTTCGCTTGGAAGAAATCTTCGGCGAAGCGCCAAAGCGCCTGCTGAAGCCGCGCTCCATCCCCTTTCAAGAAATATCCGCGGAATCCGGCCACCTTAGTGCCGCGCTCGAGGTCGAGCATGTCGAGAGCTGTCATCAGCTCTATATGATCCTTCGGCTTGAAGTCAAACTTCGGTATCTCTCCAAATACCTTAACCTCGCGATTCTCCGCATCAGAAGCACCTTCCGGCACGGACATGTCGGGAATGTTCGGCACCTGGAGCATCAGCTCGCGCCAGCTCTTCATCACCACTGCCAAACCATCCTCCTTAATCTGCATCTCTTGCTTGAGGGACTTCATATCTTCTAAGAGTTTAGCTCTAGCCTCGGGTGTAGCCTTAGTGATCTCCTGGCTAACATAATTCTGCTTCGCGCGCATACCCTCGATCTCGGTCATAAGCGCGAGCCGCTCCTTGTCTACTTCAAGCAGTTTAGTTACATCGAAATTTAAGTGTTTCTTCCTTGCCGCCTCCTTTATCAGGTCCGGATTATCGCGGATGAATTTGATATCTAACATAAAAATAATATAGCAGATTCCGTGACAAAATAAAAACCCGTCATCTCTTTTAAATGACGGGTTAACTAGATCTCTTAATGTCCGGATACTGGTGAAATAAGTACGGCTGTAATGAACATGACCACAAAGAAGGCGACCAATTGAATCAATTTCTTGAGTTCCCCTAACGGAACTCCCTCAACTGTACTGTCTATCATGACATGGGCAAACGAAAGCGGACCTCCAAATATAGCAACGAGAGCGAGTACATGTCCTGCCGGCATCTTATCCATCTCTTAATCCTCCCTTGGGTCAGCGACCTGTTCGGCCTCTTTTCCAGGCGGACTCTTAATGACCATATCTGTGTAGAATTCCAGAACATCGTAAGGAGCATCGCTAGCATCAACCGCCAATACAAGAAGCGGGCCAGCGGGAGTCGGCTCAAGCCGCTTGTACTTGTAAGGGTAATCACGGCCCATATAGGCGATGCTCGTACTGGCCGTCTTGATGCCGAAGGTTTCGTCCGTGACCAACTTCACCTGGATATCCGCCAGCATAAGAGTTGCCGACTTAGCCAGCCAAGGGTTGCCGACCGCACAGCGGCGGAGCGCCGTGATCCGAAGGTTCCGGCTCTGAGTGTTTTCCACTTCGCCTCCTTTGACAATGTTCAGACCCGGTTTATAACTAACATAATTATTATATTTGTCAACATTAAGCCTGAGACTCTCCGTGCTAATATATCGCCCATGCATTCGATCAGACAGCTTGAGAAGGAAGAGTTTCCGAAAGGGCTCTTCGAGATTCCGGAGCCGCCGGAAGAGCTCTATCTTGAAGGCATACTACCGGACGAAGAGTTCATATTCCTAACCGTCGTCGGCTCGAGGAAGTTCTCAACTTACGGCAAGGAGGCGTGCGAGAAGATTATTGTCGGGCTCCGCGGCGAGAAGGTAGTCATAGTTTCGGGCTTGGCGCTCGGTATCGATTCAATCGCGCATAAAGCTGCACTCCAAGCTGGTATTACGACTATCGGCGTACCCGGCTCAGGTCTCGATCGTAAGGTTCTCCATCCCCATAGCAATAAAGATCTGGCTGATGAGATAGTCCGCGCGGGTGGCGCGCTCCTCTCCGAGCTGCCGCCGCTCTACCCTGCCGGCACACACACCTTCCCAGCCAGGAATAGGATTATGGCAGGCATGTCTAAGGCAGTACTCGTAATAGAAGCGCAGAACAAATCTGGCACACTGATAACCGCTAGGCTTGCTACCGAATATAATAAAAACCTCTTGGCCGTACCTGGCTCGATCTTCTCTCCAAACTCCGGAAGCACCAATAGGCCCATCCAGCAGGGCCCCACCCCTATAATCAGTAGCGATGAACCTTTAACAACCTCGGGCCTTCC
>CAYUNB010000099.1:0-2157 GCA_964446095.1 uncultured Candidatus Saccharibacteria bacterium | reverse complement strand
TTCGTTTAGAAGGGCCTGGACCTTAAAGTGATCGCCGTTCCGATCTAGAAGGTTGACCCGCGCTTCAATGAGATCAAGAGCTACAAGGACTTGCCGGCCCACTTTCAGGAGGAGCTCCTGATCCACTTCAAGGAGATCAAGAAGTTGGAGAAGGCTAAGTACGACAAGGTGGTGATCAGAGGCTGGAAGGACGCCAAGTTCGCTATTTCGGAGATAAAGAGGGCTATTAAGAATTATAAAAAATAGGAGATAAAGATCGGTTTCGGTCTTCCGGGCTACGATTCTATCTTTTTAAATCTATGTTCAAAGAATTTTTAATGAAGAAGATGCTTCAGTCCCAGTTGAAGGGGGCTGGATTGTCTGAAGACCAGCAGAATAAGCTGATCGAGATGGTGACGAAGAATCCGGCACTTTTCCAGAAGATCGCTGAGGAGTCCCAGGCGCTTATGAAGAGCCAGAATCTCGATCAGATGCAGGCTATAATGAAAGTGGCCGAGAAGTATAAGGCAGAACTTGGCAGCTTAGCCGAAGGGTTTAAATAGTGTTGACTTTATAGCTTAAAAGTATTATTGTGCCAGCGAATCTGGTCCTTGTATTTCGAAGCGCTCTCTAGAGAGCGGAGGAGGCTCGATGAACGCACAAGGCACGCTCTGGATGCTCTTGGTTGCCGAGTTGTCGGCTGCGATCTACGGATATGCGAACGACTCTCATGCCCTCTGGGTCATGACTTTGCCGATCTTCTTGCCCGTAACACTCGTGCTCTTCCTGGCTACGGCCTGTGGGCTCGACAAGCAGGGGAGGCTGAAGCGCGATACGATCTTCTTCAAGATCATCCGATTCTATCGGCCGGAGGTCGAGAGTGAGAAGCAGCTCCGGATCTGCCCCACCTTCTGGGTGATGTCGTCTCTCACGGCAGTGATGGTTGCCTTCGCCTGGGTTGCGGGACATGGTGTCTGGCAGATTGCCTCTAATTTCGAAGAGTTCAAGAAGGTTCTTCTTGCATCGGCATGTCTTGCGTTCGCAATTGGCTACTTGATTGCGATGGCTTTTTCAGCTATTACTGTCGCCAATAGAACATCGGGCTCACTGCTAAGCTTCTCCTGCTGGACATCCACTTTTGCCCTGTTCTTTCTCTGGCCTATGGTAGCGCTCGAGAGAGGGTTTGGCCCTCATCAGAATCCAGTTTTCATGCACTACTTCAACTATAGTTTGGTGAATGCCCTCTTCTATGCCCTTGCCTGGTTCGGTATAACGGCTCTTATCGCTCTGATGGTACATCTGGCTAAGATGACCTGCCAGACCGTCACCGAAAGTGCCCTGCCCGGCTATGTGGTCAGCTTCGTGAAGTCGAGGTGTCCCGTCGTCGAGATCGCTCCAGAAGATAACGAGTAGTCTAAACTATATCCCCGATTCGCGGGGATTTTTTATTTTGTTTTTATGATGTTAAAATTAGAGGGTGAAAGATCTCTCTCGCATATTTTTTGTACTTACAGCCACGGTAGCTTTATTATTTGGAGTGGTCGCCTTGGCCGACGATGCAACAAGCTCGAGCTTCATTATCCGCGGTAATCTCTTAGATGATTCCGGCGGTAACGCCTCTTCAACCTCCTTCGACCAGTTCGACGCTTCCAGTCAGACGGCAGTAGGGGAGTCGACCTCCAGTAACTTCACTCTCCAGTCGGGACTCATGTACTTCAACTCTTTCTCGCCGGCCACGCAGAACTGGCGCTGGTATAGTGATGCTTCAGACGAGACCCCTGTCACAGCGCTCGCTGCTGAAAATACAGCCCCTTCTAACATCGATAATCCCTCAACTATCAAGCTTCGCATAACTGTTAAAGAGACCGGCGGCATATCCCAGCTTAATAACAAGTTCAAGCTCCAGTTCTCGCAATTTTCAGACTTCTCTGACGGGGGCATTGATGTTGTCGCTACTTCCACCTGTGCTATCAACTCGGTCTGGTGCTACGACACAGGTGCAGGCCAGGATAATGCCACTATTACTACTAAAGTGCTCTCCGATGCCGATTCCTGCTCTTCGAGTATTGGCAACGGTTGCGGAACCCATAATAGCTCTGGGACCTCAGCAAGCAGCCTCACCTTCATCGCTGGGTCAGCGACCGAATTCGAGTTCACGATCAAGAACGCCGGCGCTAC
>CAYUNB010000098.1:0-2194 GCA_964446095.1 uncultured Candidatus Saccharibacteria bacterium | reverse complement strand
AACATTCGCACCTGCCATGATAACAGTGCCGCGCTGGCGCACGATAATAGACCCAGCCTTGGCCTTGTCGCCATCATAGAGCTTGGTACCGAGATATTGTGGCCCTGAATCTTTAAGGTTTTTGGCCGAACCGCCTGCTTTTTTATGTGCCATATGTTATATTAAGCGTTAATGGAAATGAGTTTAAACTATTTTATAGAAAAGATCAAGGGGTCTGAATCGGAGATCTGCAGAGTACTCATTATTCTATCAATCGGCTTTCTGGCCTTCGGTTTAGGGCGATTATCGAAACTTGAAGAGTCTAAACCCCCGATAACCATTATCGATAGCTCTCCTGTGGATATCCAGCCAACCGTAGAGGCAGATTCAACGGCTTCGCTCGGTAATTTTGTGGCTTCTAAAAGCGGCAGTTCATACTATTTCCCGTGGTGCCAAGGCGTTAAAAAGATTAAAGAAGCCAACAAGATTTGGTTCAAAACCAAGGCGGAAGCTTTGGCAGCCGGCTATTCGCCAGCTGGCAACTGCAAGGGTCTGTGATACAGGTATCTGCCTTGAGGCCTGTTGATTTCGGACGCCTATTGTGTATAATAAGGCTCGTGTATCGTTAAGGGTTAGTCGATCTTTAACCTTATTAATATTTATTCAACAGCTGAATAATTATGGGTAATAAATTAGTTTGGGTGATCGTTGT
Source organism: uncultured Candidatus Saccharibacteria bacterium (assembly GCA_964446095.1). GTDB lineage: Bacteria > Patescibacteriota > Minisyncoccia > Phycocordibacterales > UBA12445 > JACQCV01. The sequence continues at coordinate 1,503 of CAYUNB010000098.1, read as the reverse complement.
AGTATTGGTTCTCGTCGGTTTGTACTACTGGTCAATGCCATCAACCCCAGCTCCAGCACCGGCTACTAACACAGCTCCTGCTGCCGCTGCTGCCGATGCTACCGCTCCAGCTGCTCCGGCTACAGATGCTTCTGCTCCTGCAGCCCCAGCCGCTCCAGTTGCTCCGGCTAACTAAGACGAATCCCGTCTAATAAAATCGCCCGAATCTTTCGGGCGATTTTATTTTGTTGGTTAGTTTTTTTAAGTTGCAATATAATTTCAGCTATGAGCGAAAAAATTCCACAGATTAGGGCTGTCGGCAGAGGGGCAGAAGAGATGAAAGAGAGATATAAGAAAGATATTATCGGCAAGCTTACCGAGCATAGAGAGGGATTACCGCCAGTTGACCTTGAGCGCATTAAAAAATATGAGCTGGAAAAGAGTCAGGAGCAGCTGGAGATTATAGAGATGACCAACAGGCAGACGAACGAGCTCATGGAGAGCCTTGGGCTGAAGCCGTTCGATATTACCGCTGACAATATACACATTATAAATAAAAGATTCCTAAATGATTTTGGCTATGATGAGGAGAGGGCAGCAGGCCAGGCCCTGTGGCATAAGCAAGGCATCTTAATATTGAAACAGGATCTGCAGGATAATCCTCTATATTTCGCCAACGTCGTCTTTCATGAGATATTGCATTTGAAGCAGCACCTAACCATAGAGGTTTCCGAGGATAAAAATGGCAAGCCTAAAGTAGCACTTTATCGCTGGGGCGTATATGCAGAGTCTCCGGAGAAGAGCGTGGAGCGGGAGAAGGTCGCTCATTCTCACTTCGGCGGACTAGTCGAGGCGATCGTGGCAACAGAGGAGTGGAGAAATCTACCGAAACTCATGAAGGATCCGCTCTTCAAGGATGAAGTTGAGTGGATGAACTCCGAAGAGGGCCAGCAGATAAGGAAAGCATATGCCGAAGGGCGCGGTGTACCAGGAGAGTCGGTATTCCTTTATTCTAAGCGCAGTAGTGAAAAGATTGAAGATTCGCTCCTTGGAGTAACGAGCCGAGAGATTGAGGCGACAGTCGGCTCTTATCCGAATCATGTGAAGTTGATGCACTATATCAGCGAAGAGATTTTTTCAGAATTTTCTGACAAGTATCGTAGCGCTGATGCGGTTTTCAACGAATTTCTTAAGGCCAACTTTACCGGCCAGCTTTTAACTATCGGCCGGCTTGTAGAGGCTACCTTCGGTAAAAATAGCTTCCGATCTCTCGGCGAGATGACTAACGACGGCAGTAGCGCCATAACCAAACTAGGTACTTTCAAAAAGCTTCGCCAAGAGGTTTTAAGCCAAAAGGCAAAAGAAAACTAGCCACGCAGTTTACTATTTGACATATTCCGGTGATTTGGTTTAAATATTTCAATTTTTGCGGTATTTAATATAAAAACTGATAATTAATTCACGCCCTAACTGAGTTCCTGTCCCCTTTAAGACAATAGCTACCGAATTGCCAGACTGCCAATC
>CAYUNB010000097.1:0-2194 GCA_964446095.1 uncultured Candidatus Saccharibacteria bacterium | reverse complement strand
TATCCTTAACGCTTCTAATAATCTTACCGCCCCCTGAAACAGTCAGACTGTAACCAAGACGCAGGGCGCGCATAGGATCGGCAAGCTTGATAACCTTCTCCGCATGTTCGACGAGAGCCCGCTGATTCTCTATCGACCGTTCTATGGTCCTGACAGCATTGCCGATAACTCTCTCGGAAAGCGAGTCGAACCTATCAACCACCGCTCTGGCACCATTAAATATTCTATTGACCAGGGCCGCGAGGCCGAAGGTTAAATGATCCCAGGAACTATTGATCAGTTCGGCTGCCGCGGTCGGCGTTGAGACTGATGCATCTGCTACCAGACAGGCAATCGGGACATCAACGTCATGGCCGATCCCTGCTATGACTGGAATCTTGGAAGCGAATATCTGCCGGCAGACACGCTCATTATTGAAAGCCTGCATACTCTCCAAGCTGCCTCCGCCGCGAATTATAACTATAGCCTCGAGTTCCGGCATTTTTGTATTGAACCATTCGATAGATCGCGTAAGCTCTTCGACTGCGTTCTTGCCTTCGACACGAGCATTTAAAAAATTCACTTTAATACCGAGCGGCTTCAGATTGTTCATGAAGTCGTGGATAACCACCCCATCGCGAGAAGATATAACTCCTATATTAGAGATGAACTCTGGTAACTCTCGCTTGCGGATGAAAAGACCTTCTGCCTCGAACTTATTAAGAAGAAACTGGTAAGCTTTTTTGAGCCCACCCTCCCCGACCGGCTCAATGCTCGTCGCCCAGAGTGCGAAGCTCCCGTAGCTCTTGGTTATGCGCGGCGTACCGCCAACCTTGACCTCCATACCATCCTCTATCTCCAAGCCGATCCGCCTGAATTCCCAAATACCCATCACGCACCTCAATACTGATCTGTCCTCCTTATCAAGAAGGGTGAAGGATGCCCATCGATCCGTAAGCTTAAACTCGCTCACCTCGCCTATTACGAAAGGACGTCCAGTAGAGAGTAGGTAGTTAACACTCTCCAGAAATTGGCTCACGGAGAGTACCATCTCCTTGCCTTTAGAATCAAGATTCATCTCTAAAAAATTTATTAATGTCAGCCTTGAAATATCCGGGGCCCTTGATCATTTTATATTCGCCATAATCTTTACTCATATTAGAACGATGGACTTCCTGGAAGATGTCCTCAATCTTATCTTGTAAACCGTGCTCCAATATAGTTCCATATACGGTGTACAGAAGATCTGAAATTTCCTTCGCTATATTTTCAAGATCACCATTCATTGCACCCTTGCGATACTCTTCCACCTCCTCTTTCATCAATGCATAACGATTTGTCGATCTGTCCGCAGGTATTAAGGTTGGTGAACCAGAAACTGGCGCCCGGAATTTAATATGAAACTCCTCGACAAGCTCTAGCTGTTTTTTCATAAAGACATTAAATCATCAAGGTATATTTAAGTCAAAATAAAAGCGCAGAGTTAACTCTGCGCGAATAGCTATCGGAGCGATCGTCGGCACTTCTTGAAGATCTGCTTGAGTTCATCGCGAGCTACCGGCCGGTTCACCGTCATATCCCGTCCGATGTACTTGTACCAGGTGATCTCGACATCACCACATTTGAAGTTGGGTATTATGAGCCGGCAGTTCGAGTCATGATTATTACCCTTGCGCCACTCGCGATAGGCATCTTCAACTCCGCACGAACACGGCTCTCCCGGATCGAGACCGCAGCTGCCTGCATGCACATGCTCTCCGAGCCAGAGCCTCTCCCGCGTATGGAAGCCGCAGGTGCAGCCGTCATAGTATTGAGGATGCATCTCAAAAACTTCGTTCTTGAAATCCTGCCCATATCCCCAGTCACCGCCAAGAGCTCCGTGAACTTGGCGTTCCGGATATCTCTTGCCGAGCCTCATGGAGAGATCATAAAGGCTCTTGCGCACGTATGCCTGATTGTCGCCTAAGCGGATCTCGACAGAATCGCACTCCGCCACAACTGCCGGAGACAGCTGAACAGTCATACCCTCCTCCTTATTGCACTTATGTCAGGAACTCGACCGAATTTCTTTTTATTATATTATATATTTTTAAAATTATGTCAAGCATGATGAGCAACGCTATTATCTCGATGTGTTGGCTTTTTGTGATAGATGGGTTATATTAATCCTATTCTGGGAGATTAGTTAAGTGGCATAACAGCGGTCTCCAAAACC
>CAYUNB010000096.1:0-2242 GCA_964446095.1 uncultured Candidatus Saccharibacteria bacterium | reverse complement strand
GACGCGCTCTTGGCAGCTTACAGAAGCGGCGAAGTAGAGGCTATCAATACCGTACCGCCACTTACAGCTAAAGCGCTCGAGGGCCAAGGTATATCGATTACTCGTTCTCCTCTCCCCAGGATCTTCGCCATGTTCTTCAACCAGAACCACTCTAAGGTACTCGCGGACAAGAGCGTCAGGAAAGCGCTTGAGACTGTCGTCAATCGCAGTGCGATTGTCAAAAACATACTCCTAGGCTACGGCCAGCCGATCTACGGCCCTACCGGCACGGAGAGCTCGACCACACTAGAGGCCACGAGCACCGACCCGATCGCGGACGCCACGCAGATATTGAAGAAGGGAGGCTGGAAATTCAATACGAAGAAAAATGACTGGGAGAAGACGGCTAAGAAAACAACGATGGTTTTAGCTCTCGATATCTCTACCGCTGACACTCCCGAGCTCAAGGCTGCGGCCTCGGAAATTCAAGCTGACTGGCAGAAGCTCGGAGTCCAAGTAAACCTTAAGGTTTATGAGATCGGAGACTTGAACCAGAATGTCATCCGCCCGAGAAAGTATGATGCTCTCTTCTTCGGCGAGGTTATCGGACGCAACCCCGATCTCTTCTCCTTCTGGCATTCATCGCAGAGAAACGATCCGGGACTTAATATCTCAATGTATACCAATAGCAAGGCTGATAAATACCTTGAGGCCGCCCGAGTAGAGGAAGATCCTATCAAGCAGGCTACCGACTACGCCAATCTAGACCAAGAGATCGAGAACGATACCCCGGCCATCTTCGTATATTCACCCGACTTCCTTTACGCAGTACCAGCCAAACTCCAAGATTTCAGCATTAGCAGTATAACCATTCCTTCTGATAGATTCACAAATATTTATAAGTGGTACATCGATACCGATAGAATTTGGAAAATTTTCGCAAAATAAAAAATTATTAACAACAATATAATCTCATGAACAATACGCCTGTTAAGAAACTGTCGCCTAGAAGGAGCCCGTTGCCGATGAGAAAGAGACCGGAGGATATTACAGCGCCTGCACCGATACCGCAGTTTATCCCGACCTCGCCGGCCGAAGACGCTATCCGCATTATCCCGCTCGGAGGCGTGGAGGAGGTGGGTAAGAATATGACCGCTGTAGAGTTCCGCGGAGAGATCGTCATCATCGATGCCGGCTTCCAGTTCCCCGGCGAAGAGGCTCCCGGCGTCGACTATATTATTCCAGACACGACCTATCTTCAGAAGAAGAAGCAGATGATCAAGGGCGTCTTCGTCACTCACGGCCACTTGGATCACACTGGCGGTATCCCCTATATCATGGACAAGATCGGCAACCCCCCGATATATACTCGCCTCTTATCGACAGTGATGATCAAGAAGCGCCAAGAGGAGTTCCCTCACCTGCCGCCGCTGAAGCTTCACGTGGTTGAGAAAGATTCAAAACTGAAGATCGGCAAGCACTTAGCCGTACGATTTTTCAATGTCACCCACACTATCCCTGACGCGATGGGCGTGATCGTCGAGACCCCTTACGGCAACCTCGTCTTCACTGGCGACTTGAAGATTGATCACGACAACGGCGCTCCACTGCCACATGAAGTTGAGACGTTCGAAGCTGTCGGCAAGGGCAATAATCTCTTCTTGGCCGCCGACTCGACAAACGTGGAGAAGCCCGGCTGGTCCTTCTCCGAACGTGCGGTGCATGAGAATTTGAAAAAGATCATCGCTGACACCAAGGGCAGGCTCATCATCGGCACCTTCGCCTCGCTCCTCGAACGTATTATCTTCGTGGTAAAGACAGCCGAAGAGATGGGTAAGAAAGTGCTCATCCGCGGCCGCAGTATGAAGAACAACGTCGCTATCGCCCGTGAGATCCAGATGCTGAAGGTAAATCCTACGACTCTTATCGCCCCCGAGGACGTAGACAACTACCCGCCGCATAAGGTGGTGATCCTCGCTACTGGCGCGCAAGGCGACGAACTAGCCGCGCTCATGAGGATGTCGCAGAAGAAGGATAAGTATGTGAAGTTAAACAAGACTGATACAGTACATCATTCATCATCTATTATTCCTGGCAATGAGAAGGCAGTGCAGAAGCTGAAGGACAATCTCTCAAGGCAGGGCGCCAAGATAATCCACTACAGTATCGCCGACGTGCATTCCTCGGGCCACCCCAACCACGACGAACCTCTCACGACACATACGACAACAGGGCCAAAATGATTAATGCATCCCTCGAGGCA
>CAYUNB010000095.1:0-2349 GCA_964446095.1 uncultured Candidatus Saccharibacteria bacterium | reverse complement strand
ATCGAAGATATCCTGCTGCCTGAAGTTTGGGAATATATCCAGGAAAAGGCTTGTATGGTTGTAAACGAAAGGAGAACTAATATGAAGCTCATCGTCACCTTGCCCCCGATCTACCGTGAGGAACTTCTCGAAGAGGTGATCGAACATCCGCTGGTCTATGCTGTGCGCTACAACACTGGGATGAGCGATGAGACGCAAGCTGAGGAGATCTTGAACACGATCACCAAGCTGACGACGAAGCACAAGAAGCTCTTCGGCCTCGATTTGAAGGGTCGGCAGCTTCGCATTGCGAGCTGGTCTCTGCCTCCGTACGGCCCAATTCTCTTGAATCACAAGATTGAGGTGTCTCTGCCGGCTAAGGTCTACTTCCGCGGAGACAATCCGAGCCTGGTTAAGAAGATTACGAATGGTAATGAAATCTACATTGACCCACCGCCGAAGTTTGCTGTTGGCGCTGGCCAGTCGGTCAACATCGTCTCGCCGGAGCTCCGCACCACCGACGGCTACTTCACGAAGAAAGATTGCGAATTCATCCGCGCAGCTAAGAAGTTCGGAGTGAAGAACTTCCTCTTCTCTTTCGTCGAGTCGCAAGATGATGTAGCCCTCTTCGAACGAGCGCTCTCCAAAATCCCCGGCGCCCGCAAGATCTTGAAAATTGAATCAGAAAAGGGCTGGAACGTAGTGAAGGGATGCAGCCCCGGCAGTCTGGTAAAGAAAGATCTCGTTCTCATGGCCGCGCGCGACGACCTCGTCGTGCAAGTAGGCGGCATCAGGGCGCTCAAGGCTTCTCAAGATATCGTCAAGGTAAATCCGGATGCGATCTGCGCCTCACGCCTCTTAATGGGACTCGAGTCCGAAGCCAATGAGGTTACCCTTGCTGATATCGCCGACCTCGATCTGATGCGTTCATACGGCTATCAATATTTCATGCTCTCTGACGGCATCTCACACCGCCACTTCACTAAGGCCATGGAATTCTGGACCGAATATGTGAAATCTATAGAAAAATAGTTCTTCCAACCCCCGCTAAGCGGGGGTTTTATATTTGTAACCTTCCTCTTGAATTCCCGCTTATAAGATGGTAGAAATATGTCTCGTTAGTGGTTCGTTGTAAATAACAGTGCGAAAACAGGTCCGCTTGGCGGACCAGGCAGGTGATGAAAATGGGCGGAGGACGATTCAGTCAAGACCTTTATGACCAGGCTCCTAAGGGCCGGGCGGCCTACAAGGATAGTGATGCGGTTCTTAGAAAGCCAAGGAATGAACAGAAGGCAGATGAGCAGCTTAACCCTTACGGCCTCTATATCAGAGAGAGCCGGGACAGCGAAGAACACCCCAATTCCAACGCCATTGGCGTGGGCCTAGATATTACAGGCACAATGGCGGCAGTAGTTGTCGAAATCCGCGATGGTCTTGGCGGTCTCATGGGCATGCTGCTGGATTACAAGATCATCGACGATCCACAGGTGCTCTTCTATGCTGTCGGCGATCATACTATGAGGGATGCTATCCCTGTCCAGATCAGCCAATTTGAATCCGATATCCGCATCAACGACCAGCTCTCTAAGGTCGTACTAGTAGGCGGGGGCGGAGGCAATGGAAGAGAGTCTTACCAACTCGGCTACTATGCTATGGCCAAACACACCGCTATGGACTGCCTCGAGAAGCGGCAGAAGAAGGGCTATCTGGTAGATATCGGCGATGAGATGGCTTACGACGAGATTAGCGCCCGCGAAGTTAAAGAGATCTTCGGAGCCAAGATCGGCAAGGATATTCCCACCAAGCAGATCGTGAAAGAGCTCAAGGAAAAGTTCAACATGCTCCATGTCATCCCCAAGGGATCAGCCTGTTTCAACGATCCGGCCATCCGTGCATATTGGGAGAAGCTGCTCGGTAAGGAACGAGTCGTATATCCTTCCGCTAAGGCTGTCTGCCCGACCATTGCCGTCTTCATTGGTCTCTCCGAGGGCAAGTTCGACCTCGAGGGCGGCTGTAAGATGGTTGAAAAGGCCTTGGACAAAAATGTCGCTAAGGAGGTCGGCCAAGTACTGAAGGAGTTCGCCGACTCGCTTGGGGAGATTGAGATCAAGAAGGACGAGAGCGGCTCTGGAACGAAGAACAAGGATAGTATCGACCCGGACACCGGCAAGAAGAAGCCGGACTGGCTCCTCTAAGAAGTAAAGTAAAAGCCCCACTACATAAAGTGGGGCTATTTTTATTTAATAGTCTCTACCTCTGCCTCTAAGCGCTTTCTGATCGCTTCGCGGACCGTAAGAGATAACCTGGATCCGCACACCGAGGCCGTCTGGACCCTCAAGAAACCTTAAGAAGTTCTCGGCATTTATCGGG
>CAYUNB010000094.1:0-2399 GCA_964446095.1 uncultured Candidatus Saccharibacteria bacterium | reverse complement strand
GCCGAGGGTGGAGTCGGAGAGCCAGCGAGCGAGGGTGTTCTGGGTGCCGGTGCCTCCTGTGCCGCCTCCACCACCGGAGGAGAGACAGCCGCCGGTGGTAAAGCAGAAATCATCGGCGGTGATAATGCCGCCGACCTGCAGCGTCGTAGCGGGAATGTTGTCACTGATACCAATACCCACCTTGCCACCGATAACGTTCAATGCCACCTGCGGCAGACCAGCGCCAAGAATAAGTCCGCCAGCCTTGATGTCGGTTGAGGGGCCGACATTCAGCGGCTGTTCGGTATTGCCGTCAGGCGGAGCAGAGTTGGGCTCGCTGAAGTCAGCGAAAGCAAAATTAAAGAGCAGGAAGTATGAAGCGAGAATTATGAGGAGCTTGGTTCTTACTTCTTGATTCTTCATTCTAAATTATTGTCCGTTCTTAGAGACAGAGGCCGCTTCGAAGCTTGAAAGATTGCTTATGTCCTGATTAGCCTGAACGACAACGGCGTCGCCCACTTTGAGCGAGCTCAAGTCGGTCTTGGTATTGCTCACAATGAAAGGTCTGAAGGCTTCGCCAGGCTTAGGAGGAATATTATTCGCAGTGACTGTTCGGACGGTTATAGTCGTCGCTGGTGTGATAAGCACCGTCTTGCTTATCGTCTTCTGCTGCTCGCTCTCTGGTAGAGTCGGATCGTATGGAAGCTGTGACTCGAGGATAAACTGATTCGTACCTATCGATGCAATTTTCCCTGACACAACAAGGACCTGTGTTGGCGTCGGCTCGACTATCCTCTTATCCTGGAGCCTTGTTTTAATATCAGAGCGTGCCTGCTCATAACCGCGATTATAGAAGAAGACATAGCCGGCATAGAAGCCAAGTGCTAGGAAGAGAGCCAGCGCCGCTGCTACATATATCTTTGAGTTATTATTGTCCATTTTATTTTAAAAGATTTTTAATTTTATTTTCTGGTAGCCGACATAAGCTTCAAGAGCGCATTCTGCTGATCTGTCGTCATCGAATTCTTGGGCTGACTAGCTACGGGTGCAACCCTGCCCTGATTCTGGAGATTCTGAATTTCTGAGCTGTTGAGATTCTGATTGACCGTTCGCGGGGCAGTCTGACTCTTCAGTGCGTTGAGGTCTGGTCCGACTTTTACGACAGCTCGGCTGCGCCACCAGAAGTAGCCAGCAACGAAAAGGATAAAAGCGGCAAAAAGCGCCAGCCACTCTTTCCAAGACAGGCTCTTCAGATAGTCCATGAGACAATTATATCTCAAGCAGAAGTCAACCAGAAGAATATTCGTGTGGACAACAACTACTTTATGAGTAAGGAGGTGATGAGATAGACGAAGGGCGAGATGATGACGTTGAGGAAGAATATTACGAGGAGCACCAGCACGAGCTGATACCTCTCCATAAACTCAACAATATAGTTATATTTGTAAGGTATGAGCGAGAAAAGAATTTTCGAGCCGTCGATCGGTGGAATTGGGATCATATTGACGACGAAGAGTACGACGTTGATCTCGACAGCAGTTACAACAATTGAGGTGAGGGCCGGCGATAAGAGATCAGGAAATATGTTCAATATAGATGAGAACAAGATGGCAAGGCAGAGATTAGCCGAGGGGCCGGCCAAGGCCACGATTGCCGGACCCCACTTCCCTCCCCGCAAGTTGTAGGGGTTATAAGGAACGGGCTTAGCCCAGCCGAAGGTCGGGCCGCCAATGAGGCTGGTGAAGAGCGGCACTAAGACCGAGCCGACCGGATCGAGATGTTTCAGGGGGTTCAGAGTTAACCGGCCGGCATATTTAGCCGTCGGGTCTCCTAAAATAGCGGCCGCATAGCCGTGAGAGACCTCGTGAAGCACCACTGAAAGAATAAGGATTATTAGGGAAAAGATTATATCCAGGCCTTGCATAATTAGACTGATCTATGATAGCATATTGGCTACTTAAACAACAGGCATTATGGCAAGCAAAATATGCACAATTTGCGAGAGGGGCAACTTAAGCGTAGGCGGCTACAGCAATCGTGTTCGTGCTACGAAGTTCAATCCTACCGGCACTCGCCAGGCCAAAGTTAATCTCCAGTGGACCTTCGCACCGAACGGCAAACGAGTCAAGGTCTGCACCCGCTGCCTCAAGGCAAGCAAGCAGTTAGCACTCAAATAATAAAACCCCGCCATTAAGCGGGGTTTTATTCTATTCAGCAGACAGAGTCTGGCCGTCGCTTTTGAAAACTAACGTGCCGTTCAGCTCCGTCCGATAGGTCTTAACGCCGAATTTGTCGAGTATCGCCGTAGTCGACGGATTTGGATGGCCGTATTTCTTCCAGGCACCAAACGGAATGACGGCTTTCTACGGCTAGCCTTAGACCGAAAATGTCTGGCGAGTGAAGGTATCTTACCCGGGGTT
>CAYUNB010000093.1:0-2417 GCA_964446095.1 uncultured Candidatus Saccharibacteria bacterium | reverse complement strand
GCTATATTATAACGGTCCTTTTAAAAACACCGGCAGCTTGCCTCCGGAAGTTGATAAGCCGACGACGTACACGATAGTCTGGTCAGTAGTTAACTCTTCGAATGACGTTAACGGGGCTGTCGTTAAGGCTTCTCTGCCTTCGTACATCAAGTGGCTCGGAAATATTTCGCCTTCAAGCGAGGATATCAGCTACAATCCGCTCGGCGGCCAGGTGACCTGGAATGTCGGCTCTATACCAGCTGGCAGCGGCATCACCTCTCAAGCTCGCGAGGTGGCCTTCCAAGTATCATTCCAGCCGAGCATCAGCCAGCTTGGGCAGTACCCGGTACTCATCTCCGACACGACAATTACCGGCGGTGATGCCTTCACCAACACTGACACCTCAAGCGTTAGGAAGTCGCTTGATATAGAACTTACTACCGATTCTGTCGTTACTTCAGACCAGAATGGCCCGATCAAGCAATAGTAAAAGCATAAGCATAAGATATGGAAAAAGAGCATGATCTGATGGAGAAGATAGTTTCGCTTTGCAAGCGGCGCGGTTTTATCTACCCGGGTTCAGAGATCTACGGCGGCTTGGCCGGCACTTACGACTACGGTCCGCTCGGCGTGGCGCTGAAGAAAAATATCAAAGACCTTTGGTGGAAGACTTTTGTCGAGAACAGGGAGGATATGTACGGCATCGACGCGGCAATACTTATGAACGGCAAGGTCTGGGAAGCGACTGGCCATGTGGCTACCTTTGCAGATCCCTTGGTAGAGGATCTTAAGACCAAGCGCCGTTTCCGCGCTGATCATCTGCTCGAAGATAACAGCATCAACCCTAAGGGTATGACTGTCAGTCAGATGAATGACGAGATCAAGGCGCATAAGTTGAAGAGTCCCGATGGCAATGCGCTCGGCGAAGTCCGCCAATTCAACATGATGTTCTCGACCCAGGCCGGCGCTTCGGAAGATTCTTCAGCTACTGTCTATCTCCGCCCGGAGACTGCTCAGGGTATGTTCGTCAATTTTAAAAATGTCATCGACAGCTTCCACCCCAAGCTGCCCTTCGGTCTCGCCCAGATCGGCAAGGCTTTCAGGAATGAGATTACTCCGCGCGACTTCATCTTCAGGCTTCGCGAGCTCGAGCAGATGGAGATCGAATATTTCATCCGGCCGGAGGAGTGGGAGAGCCAGTTCGCCTCTTGGCTCGAAAATCTCAAGAGCTTTCTTACAGATACCCTCGGCCTCAAGTCAGAACATATCCATGAATATGAGCACAGCGCCGAGGAGCGGTCATTCTACTCCAAAAAGACTGTAGACTTAGAGTTTGATTTTCCATTCGGCCAGAAGGAGCTCTACGGTTTGGCCTATCGCACTGACTATGACCTCACTAAGCACGCTGATTTCAGCAAGACTGCGCTCGAGTATACTGATGAAGAAGAGAAGAGGCGCTTCGTACCGCATGTCATCGAGCCGGCGGTCGGCGTGGACAGGACCTTCCTGGCCGTTGTAACCGATGCTTACACCGAAGACGAGCTTGGCGGGGAGAAGCGGGTGTATCTCAGGTTTAAGCCGTCAGTGGCGCCGGTTAAAGTAGCCGTTTTCCCTCTCCTGAAGAACAAGCCTGCGCTCGTCGCTAAGGCTCGCGAGGTTTATGCCATGCTTAAAAAAGAGTTTGGCGCGGTGATGTTCGACGATAATGGCAATATCGGCAAGCGCTACCGCCGTCAGGACGAGATCGGCACGCCATTTTGCGTTACTGTCGACTTCGATACGATAGAGAAAGATGATACTGTTACCGTTCGCGACCGCGATAGCGGGGGGCAGGAGCGAACCAAGGTGAGTGATCTTGTCTCTTATTTTAAATCTAAAATGTAGATAAAAACCCCGCGAGCGCGGGGTTTGCGTTTCTAATCTTCGAACTTCGGCTGGAATTCGTAGGGAGACTTGATCACAGCCATCATCTTCTGCTGGATCTCGCGGCCGCAGATGCTCAAGGCGACTACGTCATAGAGCGAGATGCTCAGGAGGTCGTTGTGCTTCGTGCCAATCTGCAGGACGGTGACATTCATGCCCTCCTGGTCGACGCTCACAACCTTCTGCTCCTTCGTGTTGTCGACGAGTTCCAGTCCGGGCATATCGATCTTCACCTGGAGAGGCTTGGCGTCGAAATGCTCGCCCTCTAGCTTCTTCCGATCTCTCTCGAGTTCGTTATGGATCTCGAGGGCCTTATTGATCCGCTCCAAGTGGTGCCTAGCCCTGGCGGTTTGATCCATGTTACAGGTTGCCTCCTTTCTGCTTGCGGGTCTTATTGATCTTCTTTGTATCCATAGGATCGTCTTGCTTATCCTTGCGCACCTTCTCCTTCATACTGTCGAGGATAGTCTTCCCGGTCACTACACCTCTCTTTAGGCGCTCCTCTTCTTTCCCCT
>CAYUNB010000092.1:0-2631 GCA_964446095.1 uncultured Candidatus Saccharibacteria bacterium | reverse complement strand
TTAGTGGGGTCGTTAGGTATAAAACCATGCTACTTTGTAGTGCATTGGAATTTAGCTAGTTCTCCGTCATAGAAGTTTTGATTGAAGTGGAACATGAGAATACGGAGTGAGGCTGGCCCGCGGAAGCTGCTTGTCTGCTGAAGGAAGTGGGTATATTTAATATCATCGGAATCATCCGGCAGAGTAGTGCTCACAGGAGTGATAGGTTCGGAATCAGCCTTTGCAGCCTTGATAACAGCCTTACTTATAGGCTGTGTCGGCTCGGTGTTGAGCTCCTTTATAGGGCTTATATTAATATCACTTGCCATATTGCCCTAGAATAACATAAAACAAGCTAAATGTAAAATTATCCGAATCTAGGCCAATTTTATTGCTAAGGGTCAAAATAAGTTGCTATTTGGAACGAATTTTAATAAGATTGGCGGGAGTTTTTGATCCTTGAACATAAAAGGAGGTGCGTTATGCCTTCCCGAAGCCCTGAGCTGATACTCGTCGACGGCCAGGCAGTCATCCAATGGCTAGAAAAAGAAAGCAAAGGTGCTCTCAACGACGTTCTTGATAAATTCCCTGGTGATTCTGCCTGGGGCGTCGGCGGTACTATTCTGAGTTGTTTCATAGGCAAACCGCTCCGGGATCTGGACATAGCAGTGGAGACAGATAAAACTCCAGCTGAGATCCAAAGCCTATTCGGTGACGGCAAGGTCAACTCCTTCGGAGGACTGCATATTAAGGTGGCCGGACTGCCAGTCGATATCTGGGCAGTGAAGAACACCTTCGAGTTGAAGCCAGAAAACCGATTCAAGCCTGATATCGAAGACTTGCTGGCTACTCTACCCTATAATATCGACAAGATAGCGGTGGAACTCCGTTCGGGCAGAGTTTGCGATCAAGGCTGCATAGAGGGGATCAGAAGCCGCACGATCGAGTACTCCACGAGACGCAGGAGCAAGCTGCACGTCGAAGCCGCCAGGGCAATAGCTCTTCGCTATAAAACCGGCTTCAGATTTGGTTCATCAGCGATAGAGTTGATTGAGAAAGTAAGAACACTGTTGCAAGACACCCCCTCGCTATGGGATGAGATGGCACGTTCGCTTGACTACAAGCACCCGGACGTCCTCCGCGAAGCCGAACTCGTATTCAAATAATTAATACCCGCCAATCGGCGGGGATTTTTAATATAAAAGCCCGCCTACATAATGTAGACGGGCGATTCAACCTTAAAATTTAACTACTAGAAGAGATGAAATTTAATACAAAGATTGAGCCGGTAACTCCTCCGCAGAATGAGTACAATATATTTAGGTTCATATTTAGATATCCCGCTAAGAGCGTGCCTACGATCATTAAGGCCGGAGGGCCAAAGATAAGAGCAGCTATACAGAACATAGTTCTGTTGGAGAAGTTTGATGTCTCTAGATATCTATCCTGGCTCTGAACCCTCTCAGGTACAATCGAAGGCTTACCGAAGTTACTGTTAAATGAGCTCGACTTGCTAGTCGAACTAACATCTGAACCGCAAGCATAGACTGCACACCCTCCAGCGTAAGTAAAGCAGTCTTCATGATGTGGAGTCTCGCATCTCTTACATTTCACTAGCCGCTCAGTAATCCCCTCGCCGCAGACAAGACAACGGACGGCTAACGCATTGGCGTTCGCAGCAATGACATGAACCACTTCCCCACCTCCTGGATACCCTCAAAGATCGAGTTGACGAAGTATCGGATAGCGTCGTCAATCATCTTCTGCTTCGAACGGCGCTCGTGCCGGCGGATATCGTTGGCTTCGAGCTTCTTAGCTATACGGTCGATCTCCGCCATCCGAACTCTGCTCTCAACTTCACGCTTCTCCCTGACTAGATTCGCCAGCTCTGGACTATAGTCGACCCAAGAGATACAGAGCGAGTCGTAACAAACCGAATGTTGACCGTTGCGGTCCGCCAATCTCGAGAAAATAGCGCGATTAAAACTGAATTTCGCACCGGGCTCATCCTCTTCGACGACCGACATAGCAGTCACTGACTTCGCCCACTCCCCCACGGCCCTGTCGATCTCCGGTTTAATGACTCTGTCCTCAATCGCCCGATTCGATCCATAATCGCCATGGAGCGTAAGCATGCAGTTACTGCACCTCGGCAAGCGATAGAAAAGAGTTCCATTGATGGTCGCTTGGAAAGTATCCTTGAAGCGAGCCCGGACAGAGAAGTTGAGGCTGCCATGTTCCGTGTAAACGGTATTTTCGGAAAAAAACGTGGTGTACCGCTTACCAGCGGTAGTTAGCATCTTAAACTGGCCCACATACGGAACAGTCCGATGCATCACGATCTCGCCATCGCCAACACTTTCGGCAGTAGAAACACCAATCAGCCAGACGAGAGGCAAGACTATAAGAGAGAGCAAAAGAACACCGGCCAGTATCTGCTCCGCGAGTCCGCCGCCGCCGATAACTATTCCAAGCTCTGATTCCTTTTTCGCCCGGAAAACTGGCTGGCAGCCATAGACCGAACATCTACCGGCGTAGGCTAAGCACTCGGCATGGTAAGGCGTATCGCAACGGCCGCACTTGGCCGTGTTCGCACCCATGCCTTCGCCGCAGACCAGGCACCTTCCTGCAATCGGCATCATTAATATGCTC
>CAYUNB010000091.1:0-2765 GCA_964446095.1 uncultured Candidatus Saccharibacteria bacterium | reverse complement strand
AACTTGGCAGGCAGATTTCGCTTGGCTGCTTTTAGATTGTTCTTAGCCTTACCACCCTGTCTATCTGAACGGTACTCATTCTCTGCCTGCTCGTAGTTATTTTGCTCTTCGCAGTCCTTAAGTTTGAGGCCGCGCAGAGTCCTCTCCAAGTCATTAATATCCAGAATTTCGAGCGTGCGAGCCCACTGCGAAGTGTAGTTCTTCAACGACTCATCGAAAGCATCGCGACTCTTCCGTACGAAGAGCCGCCACTTCCACAAGCTCCAGAATGCACCGACGGCGAAGTAGGCCAGAAGGAAGACGAGGGTGGCGCCGGGGTTATGCCAGATGTAGGTGAATAGATTGATGCTGCTCGTGAAGTTCAGAATCACGGCAAAGAGAAACAGAGAGACGAGACCGGCGAAGAAGCTCTCATTCTCGGCGCAGACCAGAAGCGCGATGCACTCCACGGCCACCAGAGCCCAGCCCCAGAAGCCGAGCGTAGCGCCGAGGCCGAAGCCCAAGCCGAATGGCAGAAGATTGTCCATCCTTCACTCCCCTTTCAACATCTACTCAAGGTAGACACTGACAATGAACTTGTCAGATCTGGAGTGAAGCTAACACTAACTAGACAATAAGTCAATAATCAATCCAGACATTATAAAAGCCCCACCGAGTGGGGCCTTAGCCTGTAATGATCGTTACGCTCTGGGCAAAAGCAGAATCTCCGTAATCTTCTTGGGATCTTCCGGTAGCTCCCGGCCGCGCATCTTGTTGTGAAGCTCGATAAGCGTTTGCCAAAGTTCTGAAAGTCCATTTATATACTCATCGGTCAGCTCTTCTGGAGAAGCGCCGGACTCCTTAAGCCGCGCTCTCGCATATGGAACTCTTCTATACTCCTTGCCGTCATGCGTGGTCGTGCGCCACTTGCCAGAGGCGTCCTGCTTACTCCAGGTGGTAGGAGCGAAGAGCTCCATCAGCTTGCAGTATGAGTACTTGGAATAGAGGCTGCGAATCTTGTCGATGGTCTCTCTGCTGAAACCAATATTCTCGATACCGAGATATTTCAGCACCGGCTCTATGCCTCGGAGATTACCGAACTGGCCATACTTGGTGGCAGTGTTGACATACGTAGCGACCAAGGTGACGAGGTCTAGCCGCTCCTCTTCGTTAGGGTTGAGGAGCTGGAGATTCTCCAATATCCTTTCCCAGCTAAGTGTCGAGTGGCCTGACAAGTCCCTCTTCAGCTCCTTCACGGCCTTACACCTGGGCGATGCAGCCGACGTATGCACGATAGATGTCATCATTACCTCCCCTATCTTATCAAACCCTTCTATTTATATAATACAATATATTGTATAAAAAGTAAAGCACCGCGCTGGCGGTACTTTGCTTTAAACGTTTTAGCCTTAACTATCTCTTAGTCTTTTCAGTCGCTGAATTTTGTAAAACTACAAGAAGAGGGCTGGCGAGAAGGATTGAGGAGTAGGTACCGCAGAAGATACCGACGATGAGTGCTAAGCAGAAGTAGCGGACAGATTCGGAACCGAACCAGAGAAGGGCGACGAGAGTAAGAATAACAGCGAGCGAGGTGTTGATGGAACGAGAGAGTGTCTGCTCGATACTCTTACCTACCGTCTCAGTGAAGTCCTTGAACTTCTTCAACTTCAAATTCTCGCGGATCCTATCGAAGACGACGATGGTATCGTGCACAGAGAAGCCGAGGATGGTCAGAAGCGCCGTGACGAAGAGCGAGTCGATCTCGATGCCATAACGATGACCGAGGTAAGCGAAGATGCCGAGCGGCACGAAGACGTCGTGAGCTAGGGTGATAAGCGTCGAGAGGCCATACTTCCAGGACTTCACAGTTCCAGAGACCTTCCTGAAGGCAAAGGCGACGAACGAGCCGATAGCGATGAGCACTAATATAATAGAGTAAATAGACTTAGTTCTAAGCTCATTCCCGATGGTCGGGCCAACGGAGGTGAAGAGCTTATCGTCTACTTGTGCGCCATCTATAGCAAGAACCTTAACAAGAGTCGCTCTGTCTGACTCCTTGAGATCTCTGGCCTTGATGATCACGTCCTTATCACCATAAGGCTGGATGGTCTCGGAGAGGTTAAGCGGAGCGACAGCAGCCTTGATCTTGTCGAGATCTGGCCGGCCGTTAGGATACTCAGCCTGAAGGAGAGAGCCGCCGGTGAAGTCCATGCCGAGATTCAAACCGTAATACCAGACGGAGATGAGCGAAGCGACCACGAGAGCAATGAGAAGTCCGACGAATATTTTACTATTTTTTGCAACAAACATATGTGAAATTTTATATCTTAAGACCGTGGCCGAATAAGAATTTCATGAGCTTCGACTCGCCCTTGAGGCCGAATGCCAAGAGGATGGTGCGGGTGACGGTGATAGCGGTGAACATGCTGGCGAGCACGCCGATAGCCAGCGTCAGAGCGAAGCCCTGGATCAAGCTTGTACCGAACCAGAAGAGGATGACGGAGGTGATGATGGTTGAAAGGTTGCTATCGCGGATAGACTCCCAAGCGCGCCAGAAACCTTCGCGGATAGCATCCTCGAGCACGCGGCCGGCCGAGAGCTCCTCCTTGATACGCTCGAAGATGAGGATGTTGGCGTCAACGGCCCTACCGATGGTGAGGATGAACCCGGCAATGCCGGGCGCAGTCGAAGTGACACCGAAGAGCTAGAAGAGTGCGAGCACCAAGACCATGTAGATACGGAGCGCGCCGCTATCCACGAGTCCTGGCAAGCCGTACCAGAGTGAA
>CAYUNB010000090.1:0-2946 GCA_964446095.1 uncultured Candidatus Saccharibacteria bacterium | reverse complement strand
AAAGCGTTAAGGATATTAAAAGAAGCGAGACTATTACGACTAAGCTTTCCGACGGGACAGTTTAATCATTAGTAGATAAGATAAAATAACATGGCGAAGAAATTAGACATTAATGCATCATTGAAGAAGCTCGAAGCTATTGCCGACTGGTTCGAGCGCGAGGAGGAAGTGGATGTGGAGAAGGGTATGGCGAAGGTTAAAGAGGGCGCCGAACTCATCAAGTCTCTCCGCGGGCGATTGAAAGAGGTGGAGAATGAGTTTACGGAGATTAAGGCCGGACTAGATTTCTAGAAACCTTCCAACTTCGCTTTCTATATCTTGCTGATCTTTCGGGTCGAACCATTTAATTCGCTTGTCTTTGGTGAACCAAGTCATCTGTCGCTTGGCATATTGGCGGATGGCGGTCTCGAGGAGATTAATCATCTCATCCTTCGCTAGCTTACCCTGAAGATGTTCAGACACGAAACGGTACTCAAGGCCCATTGCGTATAGCCGCCTCCATGACACTCCGGCGGCCTTAAGCTTCCTGACTTCAGCAATCATGCCCTGCTTTATTCTTTTCAGAAGTCGCGCATGTATCTTCTCAGTCAATCCAGCTTGGTCAAGTACCAGCCCGATCTCTAAGAACTTATAATTTTTATTTGACTCAAATTTTATTTTTGGCACCCTGCCGATTGCTTCGGCTATTTCTATCGCCCTTACCAAACGCACGGGGTTATGCCGGTCTATATCTCTAGCTCGTCTTGAGTCTAGCTTCTTTAGCCTCTCATAGAGCTCTACAGCCGTCAGTTTGCCTAGTCCCTCTCTAAGTTTTTTATTCGGAGGGACATCTGGGAGTACTAAGCCATCAATAAGAGATCTTATATATGGAACGGTCCAGTCGCAGATAATCGTGATTTTTCCTCCGTTTCAAACATTCTTTATCTTTTCTCTCGCTTCTGTCTGATAATCAGCAACGGTGAAAATCTCTCTAGGCGATATAATGTCGAGCATATAGTGAGGCACGCCCCGCATCTCTCTTTCTGTAATTTTGCCAGTGCCGATATCCATACCCTTATACACCTGCCGCGAGTCAGCTGAAATAACCTCACCGTTAAACTTTATAGCTAAGGACACGGCTAAATCGCTCTTGCCGGTAGCGGTTGGCCCGCAGATTACTAATATTTTGTTTTTATTATCTTTTTTCACTTTCATTAAAAATCCCCGCTTATCGCGGGGCGTTCGCTTAGTTCAGGTGCTTTTTATCAGGCTTTTCAGCTGGAGTGGTCTCTTCAGCTTCACTCTTATCTTCCGCGACTTCTGGTACGGGATCTTCAACAAGAGGCGCTTCTTCGGCTGTTGCCGACTTCGGCTTCTGGCCGAAGTCTTCGATTTCCGATTCATTAAGGATCCTGTCTCCTGGCTCTACCGCGATAAGCCCGTTGTCATGGGTCTTGAATGCAGTTTGCATCCGATGGAGAACCATCCTGCCTGCCAGCATCATACTCTCAATATCTCCCTTGCGCCCGAGCTCTTCAAGAGTCACGACCTCGCCCATTCCGGGGAAGAAGAATCTGGGTGAAAGGTCGATCGGTTCCTTGGGGATCAGATTGATGGTCTTACCCTCGGCCGTTTCGATCTGATGATATATCCTGTCGTAGAAGCGGCACAAAAGAATGGCTTTCAAGTGCGGAATAAGGAGGGGATTCTCCTTCAGCGACTTGTTGATGTCTCGCTCGCTGGCGGGGAAGTGATACTCCTGCCCGTCTATTGTCATGACAAGGAAGATGTTCTTTAGAACATAGCCGCTCGCTTTTACAACAGTTACTTTTCGCCCTTCGTCTTCAGCCATCTTCAGACCTCCTGACGCCTCGGCTGTCAATAAATAATCTGAACTCTATTCTAAATATTTAATGAATCTTGTCAATAGAAAAGCCCCGCTAAGCGGGGCTCTGTAAAGAACAAAACTACAAAGATCTATTTAACGTAGGGTCGAAGCTCCTTCTCGATTTCAACCACCCACGTTTCCGGATGGTGCGGATCGACTTTTACCACCAGCTTCTTGTGCGGCTCTGTCAGTAGAATATCTGGCGTACCGCCGGCTTGGTAATCTTCCGGATTGATCTCGGTACCGCCCTTGTTGAGGATGGTGCCGATATTCTTGGTATAGGTTACGACCGATGAGAACCAGAGCAGCCGCCGCTGGCCGAAAATCGTTCTAACGAACGGTCTGTGTTCAGCAGGCTGACTGTGCGTCCAGTCAATGTGCCTATCGCTCGACTTGACCTGGCCGCCGACCGAGCTTACGCCGATCATGCTATCGCCAAGTTCATTGTGATCGCAGTAGAGGATCTTGCCGATGCCGTCTGCTGGGATGAGAATGCTTAGGCAAAGACCGTGCTTATCTTCCGCGTACGGTTCGAGAGCGAAGAAGTGGAAGAGCTTCTCTTCGCCATTTTCAAGCTTGAAACAGGTTGTGAAGGGCTGATCATTGGCGTCGCCCGGCAGATCCGGGATGCGCACATCGCCCTCATGGTAGTAAGGCATTGGTGTCAGGAATCCGGAGTGGAATCTGAAGCTCTGTGCCCTATACCTCGAGACTTTGTACGGGACAAGGTTCTGTCCCCGCAAATAATCGTGGTTGACGATCTCGTCGGGCGGTACCCATTCTCCTTCGCCCATGAGGAGGGTCTTAAGGTAGTAGAGGATTCCGCCTTCGTTCTGGCGGATGATCTGAACGCCGCCGAAGACCGGCTGCGGCCAGATGATACCTTGCCATTTGGTCAGAGAGACAACTTGCACCCATTCGCCCGGGCGTTCTTCAAGATATTTCACATCTTCCGGCTCATATGAGAGGAAGCGGAAGATGCCGAAAGAGAGAATCGTACCGGTCTTGGAATTCTTGCCTAGTAGAAAATGTTACCCCACCAGGAAGCTTGACTTCCTCCTGCCCTTCCGTTCCGACAA
>CAYUNB010000089.1:0-3000 GCA_964446095.1 uncultured Candidatus Saccharibacteria bacterium | reverse complement strand
CGCCATCAACCCTGTAGGTAAAAAGATCTTTTTTCACCGATCCCTCCCATACCTTCGAAGCCGCCTCGATATCTCTCAAGAACTCAGCCTTAGAGATGCCGAAGCGCGCGTCGAATGCGCCGAGACTGTAAGCGATAGGCTGGTGGCACGGCAAGAAGCGGCCTTCGAGACGAGTAAATAAGTCGCTCAAATACGCTCGGTAGTAAAAAGCTGCGCTGGCGAAGAGCCCAATAAGTGCAACATTGAAGAATATCTCGGCTCTTCGCTTCATGATATAATCTATTCTAACATGGATAAAAATTACGACATTCTTATCGTCGGGAGCGGTATCAGCGGCTCGCTTGCAGCCTATACATTGAGTAAAATGGGCAAGAAAGTAGGCCTCATCAGCAAGCGAGACGCCCTCGCCGGACCAAGTGCCACCGCCCACACTACAGCTTTCGTCACTAATATTCTCGATGTACCTGTCGGCCACCTCATAAAGATGTACGGCATCGATAAGACTAGGGATATCTGGCAGATCGGTGTGGTAACTATTGATAATATCCGGAAAATAGTTAAGGAGGAGAATATTGACTGCGGCTTCATGCGAGTCAGTGAGTTTGCTCTGGCCGAAAACAGCCGCGAACTTGAAGATCTGAAAGATGAATCCGAATCTTATAGAAAAATAGGCGTCAATACGCTCATGCACATCGAACCAGTCAGCGGCACGCCTAATGTCGGGGCCCTGGAAATCCAGGGTCAGGCTAAGTTCGATGCTAGCAAATTCGTATCGGCTATCCGCGCTAAAGCAATTCAGAACGGGGTCGAAATGCACTTTGATATAGAGGCGAAAGATATTTTATGGGACAGTGCCACCGGGAAGGCGAATGTTAAAACTAGCACCGGAGACATCAGCGCTGACTGGGTCATCATAGCTAGCTACCGACCCTTCAACAATCCTAAAGAGCTCGTTGCTCATAAAGTTGTCTACATTTCTTACGTCATGGAGGCTGAAATTGCCAAGAACTCAATACCGGTCGGTCTTTATACAGATGAAGCAAACCCTTATCACTACTTCCGTATTGACGCAGGTGAAGCGGCCGACCGGATTATTATCGGCGGTGAAGACCACAGGCAAGATATACCTATCGGAGAAGAGAAGAATTATAAGGCGCTCGAAGCCTACCTGCAGAGGGTTATGAATGGCGGGCCTTATAAAATCCTCCGTCGCTGGCACGGCTGGATCTTAGAGACAATCGACGGGTTGCCTTATATCGGGGCAGTGTCGCCCTCTAGGCCGAAGGAGCTCTACGCCACCGGCTTCTCTGGTAACGGGATGATCTATAGTATGATCGCGGCCGACATCTTCAGAGACGAGATAACTGGTACACTCAATAAATACAAGAGTATTTACGCCGCAGGCCGCCAAGCCAGCCTTACCAATGTCGCCCGCATGGCCCTCCACTATATCGGACTTTTCTTCGGCGGAGCCTTTAAGAACTTCTTCCAACGCTAACTCCTGACAAGGAAGACAGCGAGCGCGGCACCAGCAATTAAAGCTGCGAAAGCAAAGGAGTACACTGGATTTATAAGCCATAAGCCGCCGGCAATAGCCGAAGCTGGGAGATAGATGATACCCGTAAAGAAATTATAGATCCCGATAGCAGTAGCCCGCCTCTCGCCTTCCAGATCAGCAATGTACGCCTTGCTCTGGCCTTCGTCGATCGCATAGAAGATACCGAAAAGCAAGAAGAGTGCGACTATCTGCCACTTTACAGTGGCGAAGATAAAGCCAAGAGACATTAACGCATATGTTATATACCCGAGCGAGATGATACTTCGGCGCCCTATCATATCACCAAGCCGACCGATGGGGACTGAAGCAATCACGAAAGAGATATTGAAGAGCGCATAAAGCAAGACGACATCGCTTGCGCTAAAGCCGACTCTGTAAGCCTTGAGCAAGAGAAAGCCAAAACTGAAGTAAGCCAGCGCGAAGATGCCGGCTGGCAGGAGAAATCGCTTAAACTCTGGCGATAAGGTTAACCATGACTCGAGCATCCCCTCTCGCTTGTGCGGTTTTCCTGGCCGGTCTTTCATTACAAATAGGACGCCGACAGCAGCGACTGCCGAAAGGCTAGCACTTATAAAAATAGTCCGGAAGGCGGCCAAGTTCTCGCCCATGTAGCGAAGTACGGCGTAAGCGAAGAGCGGACCAAGTACGGCACCGGCTTTATCGAGCGCCTTATGGACACCGAAGGCGTAGCCTCTGACCGGACCTTCAGCCACCTCCGCCAGCCAGGCGTCGCGAGGCGGACCGCGGAAACTCTTGCCGAGCCGCTCCACTATTCTGAAGGAGGCCAGAGCAGTAACCGAGTTGGCAAATAAGAGAGTAAGCTTGGCTAAGGTCGAAAAGCCGTAACCGAGGATTGTCAGCGACTTCCTCTCCCCCAGCCTATCCGCCAGCCAACCAGATAAATAGTCTAATGATGAGGCTGAAAAGTCGGCTAAGCCTTCAATAATGCCGAGGAGCGAGGCTGAGGCGCCAGCGAATACCGTGAAGAAAACGGCAAAGATCGAGAAGATGGCTTCTGAACTGACATCGGTAAGGAAACTGACCAGGCCTAGGCGCAGTACGTCAGGGTGAATATCAGCAAAATATTTCCGCATGTCACTATTTTAACATAAAAGCCCGGCAGTTTTGCCGGGAAAAACTAACTCTTCTTAGTAATATCGAGATATATGCGGCGGATAACGTTAGCAGCCAAGCTGAATCGGCGTTCTGTATCGGTGGGACTGGCGAAGTGAGTAATCTCATAACCAGCATCGGCGAAGCGACTTTTGATCTCGGCGAGCTTATCGGCCGATACAACCTCAAGCGCATTACTTCGGCCATTGTCAGTCGGCACATACTCGCGAAAGCGGAAACGGAAAAGTGCTGGAGGAAAAATGCCACAAATTTTCTTAGGACCGACGTCCATCCGTCCGTGAATTTAGCAGAAAATGTTTACTTTCGAG
>CAYUNB010000088.1:0-3048 GCA_964446095.1 uncultured Candidatus Saccharibacteria bacterium | reverse complement strand
AACTCGACGCTCTTAAGAACACTCATGCGGTAGAGGTGCCGATTGGCCACCCTTCCGAGATCCGAGAGATCTTCGACGCCATCAGCTACAGCAAGGGTGCTTCGATCATCAGGATGCTGGCTGACTACTTGGGCGAGGCAGCTTTCCGCAAGGGCCTGCAGATATATCTTTCTAAATACAAATATGGCAACGCGACGACTGAGCATCTCTGGGATGCTTTCGAGGAGGCCTCGGGCAAGCCGGTTAGGAATCTGATGACGAAATGGACCAAGACGCCTGGCTATCCGCTTATCTCTGTAATTAAAGATAAGAAGGGGAAGATGAAGTTAAAACAGACGAGGTTCTTCTCCTCGGCGCTCGAGAACAAGAAGCGGCAAGGAAATGCTTCTTGGCCAGTACCGGTCGGCTATACGACTAATGTCAGCGACGAGAAGAAGTATATTCTTGCCGATAAAAAAGAGCTGGTACTTAAGGAGAATATCTCTGACTCAGGTTGGATTAACTTGAATGCCGGCCAGTCGGGCGTCTTCCGTGTCGCTTATGATGACGCATCTCTTTCTGCTTTGGAAAAAGCTGTCTCCGAGAAGAGGATTGGCCCGGCCGATCGGCTAGGCCTCATCGGCGATATCTTCGCTCTCTCTCGGGCCGGTCTCACTGATGCGGCAAACATTTTAAAGCTCTTGCCTGCGTATAAGAATGAAGATAACTATACTGTTTGGCGCGACTTGGCGACACAGCTCGACGATCTCGACAATATTCTTTACGGCGAGAAGCTCTACCCCAAGTTCCAATCTTACGTCCGTTCAGTTTTTGAGGCTGTGGCGAAGAGGATGGGCTGGGCGAAACGCCAGGGCGAGGGCCACCTCGATGCCTTGCTCCGAGAGCTTGTTTTAGCTCAAGCCGGCAAGTTCGGCGACGCAGATGTCGTAGGCGAGGCGCGCGAACGATTCAAGAAGTTTGCTAAGGGCGATGGCCACCTTGAGGCTGACCTGCGGGCAATGGTTTATAGCCTGACAGCTAAGTCTGGCGGGGAAGAGGAGTTCAACGCTTTAATGAAGCTTTATAAGGCCTCAAATCTTCAAGAAGAGAAGAACCGCTTAGCAGCTGCCATGTGCCAATTCAAACAGGCTGCGCTTATCAAAAAGACACTGAAGTTCATACTCTCGGCTGATGTCCGGAACCAAGATGCGCCGTTGCTTCTCGCCGTGGCTGCAGGTAACAACAGAGCTAGGGCGATTGTCTGGCAGTTCATTAAGGATAATTGGCAGCTGCTCTACGACCGCTACCAGGGCGGAGCTCTTCTGACTCGCATAATCACTGAGACCACGGCTGACTTCGATACTAATCAGTTAGCCAGTGAAGTTGAGAAGTTCTTCAAGAAGAACAAAGTTCCCGGCGCAGAACGCGTCATCGCCCAAGCCGTCGAACGTATCAAGTCCAACACTGCCTGGAAGAAGTCGGCAGTTAAGTCGGCGGCAAAATTTCTAGAATAAATAAAAACCGCCGGTTAGGGCGGTCTAAGGAACTCTATGCATCTACTCCGGCGAGTTTCCTGATTAGGAGTGCCGGGATAAGGATATACCAGAGGCAGAATACAGGTAGGAGTTTGAAAAGGCCTTCTTCGAAAAGGTATTCCTGGAAGGCCATATGTGAGGAGCAGGAATATCTGTCGTATATTACTAGTGCTACCACAGACAATACTCCGCCCGCTAGATATAGTCCGAAATACCAAATATTGACGAAGGCCAGCGTTATCATGCTAAGTAAGCTAATGATGGAGAATAGGCATATCAGGATGAATATAACCATACCCTGGGACATTTGCGCCTCCTTGCTCAAACAACAAACCTCTTAGACAATAATTAAATCTAAGAGGTTTGTCAAATTATTATTGCAGCCTTAGAATATGGATTCAACCACAGCCTTAACATCCATGCCATCTGCCTTGCCTTTCAGCTCCTTCATGACCGCGCCGACGAGTATGCCGGACTTAGATTTGTCGGTCACATTCATTTCAGCCTTCTTCTTCTCTGCAACTGGGCGGATCTCGTCTTGGCTCATCATGGCGGGGAGGAATGGTTTGATCAGTGCGATCTCTGCTTCTTCCGCTTCGGCTAAGTCGGCCCGGCCACCCTTCTTAAACTGGTCGGCAGAGTCCATTCGCTTCTTCACTGCGCGCTTGATGACCTCGATGGCTTCTTCGTCGGTGAGCATATCCTGCGGCATCCGCCTCTTGGCCACGAGCTCGTTGGTGAAGTCGGCGGCAAGCGCGCGAAGTACTCCGACTCGCGCCGTATCTCTCGCAAGCATCGCCTCTTTGATACCCTTCTTTATATCTTCATGTAACATAATTACTCCATTATATAAAGATTTAGAAATAAAAAAAGCCCCTATCAAGGGGCGCGTGAACTATTTATCTTCCGGATGGCATTCCGAGAGATGGCTACTCATTTCGAACCTTCCGATGTTGGCATGACACTTGGGACAGTCATCACAGCACGCCATGATATGCATCACACCTGGCTCTTTGTGACAGATACAGTTGCAGATATGTTCACACACATGTCTGGTATTCAGACCGTCCCGTGTGTCTGTCTCCGCTATCTCCCGTGAGGTTTCTAGCATCTCATCAAGAGTCGCGACTCTGCCGGGCTTGTACTCTTCTTCGGGCCGGGGGTTATCGCCAATGAGATCGTGATGATGGTGCGGTCCGAAGTGCTTCTGATCAGCCATTATCTACCTCCTTCAAGGTTCAAGCTTCGCTGATATTAGTACTTTATTCTCTTCTTGTCAAATTTCATCTTTTGCCCCTCCCAGCTATAATCTAACTAATGATCCAGGACGATAAAATTTTCCGTGAGCGTTACTCGAAGCTGAATGCAGCCCAGAAGCAGGCTGTCGACACGATCGATGGGCCGGTAATGGTTATCGCTGGACACGGTACGGGCAAGACGCAGATTCTGACGATTCGCATCGCTAACATCTTGAAGCAGACAGATACTACGCCCGATGCTATCTTGGCCTTGAACTTCACCGAGGCTGATATCC
>CAYUNB010000087.1:0-3128 GCA_964446095.1 uncultured Candidatus Saccharibacteria bacterium | reverse complement strand
CCCCTGGTCGCCAGCGCCTTCATTATCGACACCATGAGCGATCTCCGGACTCTGCTCGACTACGTTGACCGTCACGCCGATCGCTTCGTCGTAGCCACACTCCTTATAGACCTCTTGCGCGATCTTCCTAATATTCACATGCGCCTTCGTTGTAAGCTCACCGGTGACAGTGATAATACCGTGCCCGCCCAAGACCTCGATAGCCGAACGAGTCTCCGGATCCTGCTCTAAGCAGGCATCGAGCACAGCGTCCGAGATCTGATCGCACACCTTATCTGGGTGCGACATAGTGACAGACTCTGCAGTTTTGATCATAGATTTATAAATTAGATAATAAAAACTCCTTCCGTTTAGGAAAGAAATTTTATTAAATCTTATCTTTCCCTTGCGGGCTTGGATGGAGCACCTTTCTCTCACGAGAGGTTGCTGAGCAAGTCACTGGGCCAAATCCCTACTTGCTACTCTTGATAAACGTATGGAGTTGTACTTCTATCTTACAGCTTAAAAGCCAAGATGCAATACCGTCTACAACCTCAACCTATTGAATATATCCTGCTCCACCTCTTGGGCGTCGCGGCCGTAAGTGAGACGAGAGAGCTCCTTCATCTTATCTTTCAGCGCTGGACTGCCGTTCGGCGTCGGTTCAGTGACCATGTTGAAGGGTTTCGAAGGCTGGCCATTAATAAGGAGCTTGGCAGCGCAGTTTCTAGCTTCGAAGCCGATCAAGTCCTTATCAGAGAACTCCGGCCCGAACTGTTTCAAGAGAAGCTCAGTATCAGGCGCGCCGACACGAAAACAAGCCATCGAGCCGACGTTGCCGAAGACGGCAACACGGATATCGTCTTCGAGCTGTTCGATGAACTGGTGGGCGAGCGAGAGGCAGAGCTTATACTTCCTCGCTTCGGAGAGGATAACGGAGATGGAGTCAGTGGTGTAGTTCTGGAACTCGTCGATGTAGAGATAGAAATCTTTCAGCTTATCCTTATCAGGCGTATCGACGCGCGAAAGTGCGGCCATCAAGATCTTGCCGGTGATGAGCATGCCCATGAGGCTTGAGTTCAAGTCGCCGATTCGGCCCTTGGAAAGATTAACGAGGAGAATCTTGCCTTCATCCATGATCTGCCTGAAGTTGAAGGCCGACTTCGTCTGGCCGATAATCGGACGCATGTAGTCGTTGGAGGTGAAGTTGCCGAACTTCGTGCTGATATAGACGCCCATATTCGCCAGAGACCAGTCACCCGTCGCCTTAGCCGCCTCCTTCTCCCAGAAGTCGATAACGGTCGGGTTGTTTATGCGGGCTAGCTTCCTGTTTCTAAACTTATCATCAGAGAAGATCCTCGGCACCTCCATAAGCGTACAAGGCTCATTGACAGCGTCTTCCATCAAGAGGATGAGCGTATTCCTCATATACTGCTCGAACATCGGACCCATCGAAGCCTTGTCGAAGAGACGATTGAAGATAGCCTGGATCTCATTGACGATGAAGGTCTTCTGCTCCGGCTTATCGAGGTCATACTCGAGCATATTCATACCGAGCGGGCGAGAGATATCGCCCGGGTCAAAGACGATGACGTCGTTGATGCGCTCCTTCGGCACGCGCTGGAGCATGTCGTCGATAAGCTCGCCGTGCGGATCGATAATGCAGCAACCCTTGCCCTGCTGCATGTCTTGGATAGCCATGTTGAGCATGAGACGAGACTTACCAGTACCAGTCTGACCGATTATGTAGAGGTGTCGCCGGCGGTCGTCGTCGGTCATCCGCACCAGGCGCGAGTCGCCGCGATAGACACTCCGGCCGAGAACCACGCCATCCTTCGGCAAGTTCTCCGGCGGCGGAGCCTCTTTAACTCGGAGCCAGCTGATGCGGGGCACATCGGTCGAATAGGTTGGGAGGTGGAAGATAGATGCCATCTCCTCGGTATTCAAGATCATCTCTTGGCGGTAGTCATAATTTCTGAAGGAAAAGTCGAGAAGAGTTCTTCTGACACTCTTCTTCTCCTGCTTGACCATTCTGATATCATTCCTGACGGGCGCACCAAACTGTGAGAAAGAGCCGGCGATCGAAAGCAGAATATCTTCAGCCTTGTCGTCAGAGTCAGCAGAAGTGGCAATCCGAACATTAACCTTGAAGAGCTGTTTGGCGATCTTCGCTTGCAAAGCCTTAGCAGCATCGTCGTCGACGGGCTTAGTCTTATCTTCCTTCTGCTCCGGACCGACCACGACATTCTTAAACTCCTTGCCGAACTCCTTAGTGATGTCAGAGACGGCCAATCGGCCAAGTTTAAGGACCTTTTTCAAAGTCTCGCCCTTCTTAAGCTGATCAAGCGCATAGACCACAGAGTTCTTCAGCGAATCCTCCGCCGGCTGCATCACGATCTGGAGCGATGCACCCTGGCCAACCTCCTGAAGCTTAGAAAGCGTGCTGACGATAGGGGCGAACGTATCGACTTCCGCTTCCTTATATGTCCTAATCGGCAAGATATAGCTCTCGCCAAGCGTTAAGTAGGCCGAAGCTGCCGCGCTATTGTGGCCGAAGATGTTGTAGTCAGGCACCTCCTCGACTTTAGCGGAAGGGAAGAGGCCTTGGATCTGCCGCATAGCGAAATCCGTCCAAGCCTTAGGCACAGCGAGGTAGAAGTTAATACCTTCGCTCGTGTAAGGCACAGATATCTCGAAGACGAAAGGCTCTTTTATAGAAGCTAGGGCGGAAAATAGCTGCTCGGTAAGATTAATCTGCTTTATAAGACCCTCCTTCTGCTGCTCCTCCGTTGATCTCGGTACTCGGATAGATAAAAGGGTGAGATTCGAAAGGCCGGAACGAGCCCGCCGCCTAGTAGCAAGCGCAGCTAGAACAACTAATAATGTTGATATAACGACTATTGCTATAAGATTGTTAGATAAGAAGTCTAAGAAATTAGGCATTCTTGTTTATTTAATAGCGCCGCGCTTCTTAAGCTCGTCATAGATCTTGTCGGTCAGCACATCATGGAAGGCATCGATGATGAAGGGCTCTTGTGATTCAAGGTTTTTCAGTGTTTTATCGAGGCCGTTCGTAAAAACGGACTCTACCAGTCCTTCGACGATCGCTAGGCTTCTGTCCTCCAACTAATCAAATAAACTTTTGCCTT
>CAYUNB010000086.1:0-3171 GCA_964446095.1 uncultured Candidatus Saccharibacteria bacterium | reverse complement strand
CTCATGCGTGCTCGACGGCATCACTCTGAACGGCACAGCGGAGCACTCTCCTCACGAGCAGATCTGGTTCCGTCCGTCACTTTCTGTCAATGCTATTCAAGCCTCATCTAAGGCTCAAGTATCTAATATCATCGTCGACTCGGCCTGGGCGCATGTCGGCATCCGCATCGTGCCTAACATGGACCCGGAGAAAACGCAGAACAGCCTGATAAAGTTCCTGAAAGATTCCGCTCCGAAAAATATTATCTTGGATGTGAAGGCGACTGGTGGCGTATCATGGTGGAAGACTGACACCAAACACCCGGCCTTCGCCGCAGCCATGGAAGCCATGAAGGAAGGATACGGCCGCGACCCTGTCTTCATCGGCGCCGGCGGCTCGATCGGCTTCGTGGAACCCTTCACCAAGGCCCTAAATGGCGCACCGGCGCTCCTCGTCGGTGTCGAAGATCCGCATACCAACGCTCACTCCTGGAACGAGTCGCTCTACCTGCCCGACTGGCAGAAATGCATCATCTCGACGATACACTTATTGGAAAAACTCTCGGATATAAAAAGCTAGACAGCTTAATAAAATTATGATATAAGTTTCGAGGGTTCTGGAACTTTGAAACGAGCTAAAAAGGAGGCAGCGGATGAAAATGGTTCAGCCGATGGGCCACTGTGAGCAGTGCGGTACAAGGGCATCCGAAGGTGAGACTTTGCATACTATCTCAAACTTTTCATGGAGTTATCGAGGGGTCAATTGTAGCCAGCAAAATGGCGGCGTAACTTACACATCTTGCAGCTCTCTAGAATGCCAGCTTGCCCTGCATAGTCAGATGGTGGAAGATCTCAAGGAACAGGTGGCCAAGAACAAGACCAACGCCGTCGGCCCGACCGCTCCCGGCGCGCCAGGCTGTGCCTTCAACGAGCACTTCCAGAAGCCCGAAGGAGGAAGGAAGTGATCGGCGGCATCGGAGATATGTTCCGTCAGGAAAGAGAGGTGCCGGAACGTCAGAATAATACTGCTTCGTCGACAGTCAAGAAGAGAAGGCTGACTCCTAAGAAGTACAGAGATCCGATCCGCAATGAAAAGTGTACAGCATGCAAGAAGAGCCTGGCTAAGGGCTATACGATCGTCACGCTCAAGCACAAGCATGAGATCCGTGGCGGTGTTGGGCGGGATAGGTCAGAGTCATCTACTGGCGGCGGCTCAGACTTCAAAACTTGCGGTAGTCTAGCCTGCATAGTCGGGACTTTGATTAGGCAAGAGCAAGAGTGTTATGAGGAACTTCTAGAGACTGCGAAGTCAGAACTCGAAGAAGAAAGAACAGCAAGGGAGGAAAAGTGAAATTCAGCGACGACGCAAAGTGTGAACACTGTGGTGAGAGGCGCAGGAATGGTACTCTCCGCTTCAACATTGAGGGCGTTGGTGGTGGGCTCATGAGCTCTAAGAGTAACTATCCAATTCGAATGCCAACTTTTTACCTTGCATGCAAGAACCCCGAATGCCTGGCCAAGGACCTCGACAAGATGCGGAGCGACTTGCTCAGCAAGTTCCCTAGCAACAAAACTAACGCCGTCGGCCCCACCGCCCCCGGTGCGCCAGGATGTGCCTTCAACGATCCACCGAATAAGAAGTAAGATGGTAATCAAAGTTACGATCAAGATCAGCTTCGCTGAGGAGCCAAAGATGGAGTCAGAGGAAAATCCTCCGCGATACAGTTTCCCGAAAGAATCTATTCGGATTAATCCGAACATTTATGGCAAGCAACTCTTGACCCGATAACAACTACCCCGCTTAATGCGGGGCTTTTTTATTTTTGAAGAGCGTGGTATAAAGCGGAAAGAGTAAGGACTTTGAAAAGGAGGTCCGTATGGGAAAAGGTTACTACCGGGAAAGAATGGAGAATATGAAGGCCTCGGAGATTTTGGCTACGCAGTTCGCCATCAATATACGAGAATATATAAATCTCACCGAGCTTGATATCGACAGCAAACAACTTTTTAACCACTATCCCCTAGAGAGTATGGTAGCCTTGGATGCATCGTATCTAGACTTGACTGACCAAGATCTGATAAACATGGCTGAAAGTAAAAGTCTACGCTCTCTTGTGTGGCTATCTCTTGCAGAAAATCCGAAGATAACTGAAGTGGGCGTCAAGGCGATCTGCCAAGCTATTAAAGAACGCCGTATGGATCCTGAATGGATAGATCTCAAGGGTACGGGATACTGCGCCACTCCATACCTCGACGACGATGTAGACTACGCAGGAAAAATGAATCCATGCACATGGAGAATTGGCAAAAATGGTAACGACCTTATGAATGAATTCGGTCATCAACGTTGGATGAGCTTCGGCCGGCCTATTGAAAAAATGGATGTAGAGCTAATAGACTCGGCCACATATCCCCGGAATAGATTCCCTCATGTCGAATTTAAACCCTTTTCTTCCGGAATAATGACAATCTGTCTACCCTACCAGCTTCATGATTATCTAGCAGACCTGAATAATCCAGGATTTAATCCCATAGGGCATGTCGACAATAGGCTAATACTCGAGATATTAGCCAAATTTGTCCGTTCTCGAGGAGACGCACCCGAGTGGCTGGAATCAACTTTGCAAGAGATAGAAAAGGTTAAAAAAATTACATGAGCAAAGTGGACCTCCGCTGCGCTGTCTGTCGAAGCGAGACGGGCGGTAATGTGAAAAGTTATGTCATGAAGGTGACGATCGAGAGCACGACTGTAAACCTCACTATACCGATGGCAAGCCACAGCTCTTCGGAGACAATCCTCTGCAAAAATCCAAAGTGTTGGCTGAAACTCCTCGATGGTCTGCGCGAAGCGGTTATAAAGCAGATCGAAGAGGACCGGAAAAAGGAGGATAAGGAATGATCTTGCGCACGCTTGAACTAGATGAAAGCCTGGATTCGCTACTACGAAGCCTGGCCGAAAGTTATAACACCAGCAAGAGCGAGCTCATGCAGTCGCTCATTATTTACGCGCTATATACTAAGAGAAGGATCCCGCAGAAGTGGCTAAAGGAGCCATGGGTAAAGAGGGCGTTGAAAATGTTGGCGCCTAAAGAACTTAAGAAGAGAAAGTGAGAATACCCGGCGCGCTACGCACCGGGGTTTTTAAAAAGCGAAAAGGTTTAATACAAGGAACGATCCGGCCTCCTATTCTGG
>CAYUNB010000085.1:0-3510 GCA_964446095.1 uncultured Candidatus Saccharibacteria bacterium | reverse complement strand
GGGGGACGTGCGGTTGGGGGGGTGCGGGGACCGTCAAGGGGGCGGGTGGTGCCCAGAACGGTGGGGATGGTTTACAGTTTTGCTTCGGTACTAATTCTACTAATACTTGTTCTTCTCCTTTGGCTCAGGCTAATGGAGGTTTCGGTGGAGGCGGTACGGGAGTCGCTGGAGGCGGTGGCGGCGCAGCTGGCACAGGCGACGTTACTCTATCAGGAGGTGATGGAGGGGTGAGCTTCGGTTTGGTCAGTGGAACTACAAATATATCTATCTCTGGCAGTCCGGGCGGCTCCGGTGCTCGTGGCGGCGGCGGCGGCGCAGGCGGATCGACAACTCATAATTCTGGTACTTTCGACAATGGTTCTAACGGTAATGCCTTTGGCGGCGGTGGTGGAGGAGGAGGTAATCAGGACACTGGTACAGGTACGGCTACAGGAGGTAATGGAGGCCCTGGAGGTATGGTTATAACCGTTTACGCTACCTCATCTCCAAATGTGACCGGCAACGACTATGCGGAAATGTTCCCAGTCGATAACCTTGGTATCGGCCCAGCTGACATAGTTGCGGTCAACCCTGGTGCTCCTGTCTCGATGGGCTTGGCCACCAGAGACAGTGCCGCGTTGGCGGGCGTTATTGCTACCGCTCCTGGCCAGGTTCTTGGCGATCAGAACGCTCTCGGTATGCGCCCTGTAGCTCTCTCTGGCCGAGTACCTGTCAAGGTCTCACTTGAGAATGGCGATATCAAGATCGGCGACCGCATTGCCCTCTCTTCTGTCCCAGGCGTCGGTATGAAGGCTGACGAATTCGATGCTTCAGTCGGTATCGCACTTGAGAACTATACTGCCGAGAACTCCTCTTCCGGACAGCAAACTATCACTATGTTCGTCAATATTCAGCGCGGCATAGATACTCACAGGCTGGCAGAAGAAGTGGCTAAGATTACCGCTAATAATTTCACTTTCTCCGATAGCCGGGTTAAGACGACTAGCGCTACCACCACTGTCGGTCTCGATGATCTTATGAGGTTGAATGTTCAAGACTTCAGTCGTGCTGATGATCCGAACCACGCTACCACCACCGGTTTTATTGCTCAGCAGCTCTATACCATCTATCCTTGGGCGGTTATAACTAACGGGGACAATGGAATCGATGCGCTTAGTCCGACTTCTACTCCTTGGAGCGTGGATTACGGAAGAGTTACACCATTGCTTGCCAAGTCGATACAAGAGTTGAATATCAAGCTCGAAGATCTGACCTCGACTACTTCTACCAGCACAGACAGCAGTAGCTTCAGTGGCCGCTTCTTCTCAAACTTGTTCAATAAGATTACAGCTTGGCTAGGAGATATGAGCAACGGCTTAGCTGATATCTTCGCTAGTCGGTTCCATGCGAAAGAGGAGCTTTGTATTGGCGAAACTTGTGTAAACGAACAGCAGTTGAAGAAGATCCTGGAAGAAAATTCTTCATCTTCCAACTTAATCTCTCCTTCGCCGATAGTATCGGAAAGCACGCCGACAACTTCCACTCCTGAGACAACCGACATTGAAGCACCGGTCTTGCATCTCATCGGCAGTGCTACTTCAAGCATCAATTTGAACTCTAGTTATGTCGATCCGGGCGCGACTGTAACCGACAATGTGGATCATAACCTTGGTGTCACGACGACCGGTTCTGTAGATACGAGCAAGGTAGGGAACTATACCTTAACCTATGATGCCGAAGATTCTGCCGGCAATAAAGCGGTCGAGCTGACCAGGGTCGTGACTGTCGTTGATCCAGCAGGCAGCACCTCTCCGATAACGAGTGATGATACGAGCACTACAACAGCCACCTCTACTAATCCATAAACCAGAGAGACTTGAATTTTCTGCCTAAAAAGTAGATATTAGTATAACTATGCTTAGTATGGGAATCGTCGGTCTGCCAAATGTCGGCAAGTCGACTTTATTCAATGCTCTGACTCGGAAATGCGTTCCAGCGGAGAACTATCCTTTCTGCACGATCGATCCATCGGTTGGTGTTGTTGCTGTGCCCGATGAAAGGCTCTGGAAACTATCAGATTTTTCTAAATCTGCGAAGACGGTGCCGGCAGCCATTGAGTTCGTGGATATAGCCGGATTGCTTAAAGGCGCTTCAGCTGGCGAGGGGCTTGGCAATCAGTTCCTTTCTCATATCAGAGAAGTGGACGCTATCGCTGAGGTTGTGAGGGTGTTTGAAGATACAAATATTCTGCATGTCGATGGCGGACCGAATCCGATACGCGACATTCAGGTTATAAATCTCGAGCTTATTTTGGCGGACATGGAGACGGTAACGAAGCGTCTTGGTAATGTTGAGAAGGATGTTAAGAGGGGAGACAAACAGGCCATTCTCGAGAAGGAGGTGTTGTCGAGGGTGAGAATAGTTCTTGAGGGTGAGAAGTTGGCGAACACACTGACCGAGCTCGGGCCGGAGGAACTAGCTATCCTCAAGAGTATGCACCTTCTCACTATGAAGCCGATCGTGTATGTTCTGAACCAGAAGTCGGGGAGCAAGAGCGTCGACACGAAACCCGTCATTGAATATATTACGAAAGATCTCGGATCGAAATATGTTTTCGTGGATGCTGGCCTTGAGCGCGATCTTTCAGAGATGACAGATGAGGAGAAGGCGGAATATCGAGCCGGACTTGGTATGGATGAGAGCGGATTAAATGAGCTGATTAGCCGGAGCTACGAGACTCTTGGCTTGATGACCTACTTCACCACAGGTGAAGATGAGTCACGTGCCTGGACGATTAAGAAGGATTCGACAGCCCCTATTGCTGGTACCGCTATACATACGGATTTTAAAGATAAATTTATAAGAGCTGAAGTTGTAAATTGGCAGGCATTGCTTGAGGCTGGTTCGTATGGCGCAGCTCGGGAGAAGGGGCTCGTGCGCACAGAAGGCAAGGAGTATATCGTCCAGGACGGCGATGTAATAGAGTTCAAGATCTAGGTCTTGACTATAATCGAATAATATTTTATATTATTGAAAGTTCATTAGGCTCTTTGACTTGGATCCAGGAGGTGTTATGCGAGAATTCACAGTTACTATTACAATACCGCAGCCGCTTGAAACAGCTTGCAGGTTGCTAAAAGTCCCATGGGCTAGGAACATTGCCCAAGTTCTTCTGGTTGCCAATAAGGTAGTTAGTTCTCCGCATTACGATTATCGCACTGCATATGTAAGCGAGATTTCGATCAATCTCTTCGGTCGGCCATACGTTGTCTGGGACTACCTGAACGGTAAGAAGCGAACCCGGCTGAAGATCTAATGAAGGGAAAGAGCCGTGATAGATACTAAGGGGCTGACACGAGCCGCTGTACTCGCCGCTCTTTACAACGCTGTCCGCAGAGAGAGGAGGGGCCTTAATGGTGGAGACCTGACTTGGCCGTTTACTCTCTACGAGTCGAGGGGGGAAGAGGTTCTAATCTTCTATCGGAGGCAGGTCAATCTACTGGCTCGCATGGGCAAAAAATGGTTACCAAA
>CAYUNB010000084.1:0-3532 GCA_964446095.1 uncultured Candidatus Saccharibacteria bacterium | reverse complement strand
CGTGGCCGACAGCTCGGCGGTTGATGCCGCCCATGCGGCCTGTTTCGCCGGAAGAGAATGGCGGGAAGTTATAATGATGCATGAAATATTTACTCCCGCGCACTTCCATACCCTCGAGCAGCTGTGCATCCTTCGGTGAGCCGAGTGTTAATACTGATAGCACGTGCGTGCCGCCGCGATAGAAGAGGCCGGTGCCATGGAGCACTTTAGAGAAACCGCCAGCCTGTGCCTGCAGATTTCGGAGTTCGTCGAGCGCGCGCCCGTCGGCCCGGCGGCTCTTTTCAATAGCTTCGGAATGCAAGAGGTCGTTGATGAGATTTTCGTAATGTTCTACCGCCAAGCCCTTATTAATATCCGGGAACTTCTCTTGGAAGAGCTTCAGCCATTCGTCCTGAAGCTTATAAATATTGTCGTTGCCTGCGCCCGAGAAGAGGTGTTCCTCCCCTTTCGGCTCGATAGCTTCTTTAAATAGTGCAATAGCTTCGGCCGGGAGTTCGGGTTTAGGGATTGATATTTTCGGTTTACCGATTTCTGAAACAATCATCTTCTGCCAGTCTTCGAGCTTTTTGATCTCGGCGAGTGCCGCGGCGAAGACCTGCTTCATTGCCTCTTCCGAAACCTCCTTAGCTTCCGTCTCAATCATATTGATCTTGCCGTCCCGGCCGCATATAACGGAGTCGAGTTTAGCCTTCTCGCGTATTGCATAGCTGGCGTTGATTTTCACCTCACCGCTCTCATCAAGCACCACGCGGACGCTGCCGACTGGGCCATGCCAAGGGATGTTTGAGGTTGCTATTGCTAGTGAAGCACCGATGACCGAGAGAGTATCTGGGTCGTTCTCACTGTCGATCGAGAGTGCCGTAATGACTATTTGTACGTCGCGGCGGATATGGCTGTCGAAGAGCGGGCGGATAGTGCGGTCGATGACTCGGCCGGTCAAGATCGCCTCGTCAGAAGGACGGCCCTCGCGCTTGTTGAATTGCCCGCCCAGGATCATGCCGGCGGCATAGTACTTCTCTTCGTAATCAACGACGAGCGGGAAGTAGTCGAGCTCGGAGCGCTCCTTCTTGCCCATTACGGCTGTGGCTAGTATCGAAGTCTCGCCGCACTTGATGATAACCGAGCCGTTAGCCTGGTCTGTTAAGTCCGAGAAGGTAGCGGTAATATTCTTGCCCCCGATCTCTACGCTATATTCTTTTTTATTCATATCTTATCTCTGCTCGCGTGAAGTGGCCGAGGATAAAATGACAATTCCAAGAGCTCAAACGCAGTTTAAAAACTCGGAACTGTTATCTTAGCCCCAGCTTGGCGGAGCCTATTAAACTATTAATTTGTCGGCGGTGCTGCTCTCCTCTGTCTCGGCGCGCCGCGGTAGCCGATAAGGTAGCGCTCCGGATTGTCGTCGAGGTCCATGAAGTCTTCAGCAGCCTCGATGAGCTTGCTTGAGGTACTCTTGCCGAAGGAGACGACCTCTACCTGCACGCCGAGGGCTTTTTTCAAATACTCTACAAGCGGTACATAGTCGCCGTCGCCGCCGACGAGCACCACAGCGTCTAACTTCGGGGCGATGCGGATAGCGTCGACGGCCAAACCGACGTCCCAGTCGGCTTTTTTAGCACCGCCGTAGAAGATCTGAAGATCCTTAGCCTTGGTCTCGATGCCGAGCTTCTCAAGCGCATCGAAGAACCCCTTCTCCTCGCCGGATTCGGTGGTTATAACGTAGGCGATAGCACGTACGAGAATACGAGAAGCCACCGCGTCTTCGAGGATCGTCTCGAAGTT
Organism: uncultured Candidatus Saccharibacteria bacterium; assembly: GCA_964446095.1. Classification (GTDB taxonomy): domain Bacteria; phylum Patescibacteriota; class Minisyncoccia; order Phycocordibacterales; family UBA12445; genus JACQCV01. The sequence goes on along the minus strand of CAYUNB010000084.1, from coordinate 1,750 downwards.
AACCTTAGATCTATATATATTCTTAGCGCTGTGATAGAGATTCTGTGCGTCGATGAAAACTCCAACTCTCTGCCCCTTCTGCTTTATGATAGCCATTTTGGAAAGTTAAATATTAAAAACGATGATTAAAGATTATGAAAAATCAGGCTGTCAAAGACAAAAGTAGCCTCATCGGCTACTTTAAGTCTAATTTCTTAACTAATTCGTCGTAGCTCTTCTTGTCTTTCTTCTGGAGATATTTCAGGTGAGCCCTGCGGTCGGCAACCATCTGGAGTAATCCCCTCCTGGAGTGGTTATCCTTCTTATTCTTCTTCAAATGCTTAGCAAGCTGGTTGATCTGCTCTGTGAGAAGGCCTACCTGAACGCGTGCAGAACCGGTATCGGAGTCGTGCTTGCCGAGTTTCTTGATGATATCCTGCTTTTTCTCTTTCTTAATCATGTAGAAACAAGGTTAGCACATAATGCTAAAAAATGCAAATCTTACGCTTCATACCTTGACTTTGTCCCTTTAAGATGTTAGTTTTTGATTGTTACTAGAACCTTGAAAGGTTTAATAATAGGAGGTCGAAACTGTGTCTCCAGAACTTGTTGCGGGACTAATCTTAGCAGTTCTGGCCCTGATCTTCTACGCTAAGTCGGGCAAATACATAGATTCCGGTTGGATATACGAAGGCAGATTTCGGGCATATCTTACGACAGTAGCTGCCGCTTGCGGCTATGGACTTGCCAGCCTATCGCTCATGATCCCACCAACCTCACCGGACTATTGCGGGTTCACCGGCTGGCCAGTGTCGTTCAGCCTCTGGGTCGCTGTTATCTGTACTCTTATAGCCTTTATCCAGGGATATTAAGGAGGAAAGAGAGATGGTGACACAGCTTGAGGTTGTGAATCCAGCTAGTCCCAGACACGCAGAGCAGATGCGGGCGCTTGCCATCTTCGCGGGTGCTCACAAGATCGAGTATAAGGATCTGGGCCTTGGCGAGGATTATATACTCACGAAGACCCAGAACGGCCAGATCGAGACTCTCGAACTTCGTGTCAGGGGTAATCGCGATCAGGGTGGTTTCCTGTCCCTTGATGTTCAAAAGGAGGCGGCTTCCAATGCCTGCTAACACCTTCAATCTCTACGCCACGATCCATGAAATCAGAAACAGGCCCGACATTCGCAAGAAGTACCCGCTCGGCATGAATGCCCGCGAGCTCTACAAGGAGATCCGCGGCGCCGGTGTGGCCGACCCTCGCGTGACGGTCAAGGCCATCGAAGAAGAGCTGAAGATGATAGGGAAGAATTAGCTAGGTAAAACCGGCTCCGCTTAATGGCGGAGCCTTTTCATTTGACATCGTTATATATAAAGGTATATAATATTTTCACTGTCCCTTCATGAAGAAGTTGGCATTTTTAGTAAAAAGCTTTTATTTTAAAATCTTAATCATTTAATTATCAATCTTATGATGGACTTAAAGACGCTTAATTCCGCCCTCTCCCAGCTCGAAGAGGAGCGCGGCATACCGAAGGATAAGGTGATCGAGGCTATCGAGATGGCTCTGGCCGCCGCCTATAAGAAGGATTACGGCAAGAAAGGCCAGGTAGTAAGGGCGAAATTCGACTTGAACTCCGGCAAGACCGAGTTCATACAGGTTAAGACTGTCGTTGATGAGTCGATGCTTAAGCCTCGCCCGGCTGAAGAGGAGGTTGAGGAGGTGCATACCGGCCCTAAGAAGCACGGTAAGAAGGAGGAGGTCGTCGTG
>CAYUNB010000083.1:0-3585 GCA_964446095.1 uncultured Candidatus Saccharibacteria bacterium | reverse complement strand
GCGGTGTAACTCCGTGCTCTTTTTTTTTGTTATACGTTATGCTAAGGTTTTTATATATTTATGCAAAAGGCTAAGAAAATTCTTGCACTGATTCCGGCCCGCTCCGGTTCCAAGGGTATACCAGGCAAGAATATCCGAGATCTTAACGGCCACCCGATGATGGCCTATTCGATAGGCGTAGCCCAGCTTTCTAAATATATCAACCGCATAGTTGTGACGACGGATAGCGAAGAGTATGCCGCTATTGCTCGGAAGTACGGTGCCGAGACCCCCTTCCTCCGACCAGCCAAATATGCCCGCGATACTTCTGGCGACAAGGACTATCATAAACATGCTATAGACTGGCTCGAGAAGCACGAAGGGTATGTACCGGACTTAATTATTCATCTCCGTCCTACAGCTCCCGCTAGAGACTATAAGATCATGGACAAGGCGATCGAGATGGCGATGAAGGACCCTAAGGCCAGTGCCGTCAGGACGGTGCACCAGACGGAGCGGACAGCTTATAAAATGCTCCGCATTAAAGGGCGCTATGCTAAGTTCTTCGGCACTGAAGATTTTCCGCCTCATACAGAGTCGATGAACATGTCTCGCCAGTTCGTCCCGAAGTCTTATGAGATTAACGGCTATGTTGACGTGGTTAAGCCGCCTGTATTCAGGAAGACGGGTATGATCTACGGAGACAGGGTGGTGCCTCTCATAATTCCGAAGACTGCCGATATCGATGAGCTCCACGATTTCAAGTTCGCAGAGACAATTCTTGATAAGACTTTGATTGATTTTTTAGATAATAAAAAGAAGGAATGGCAAAAAAAATAAACAAGCTTGTTAATATCGGCGGCAAGATGATCGGCGAAGGTCATCCGACATTTATAATCGCAGAAGCTGGTATCAATCATAATGGCGACGTCGCGCTAGCTAAGAAGCTAGTGGATATAGCTGTGGAGGCTGGAGCAGACGCCGTTAAGTTCCAGATGCGCGATTTCGATACTCTCTATACTGATGACGCGGTTAATAATACCAAGAATGAAGATATCGGCACGCAATATTTCTTATCGTTGATACGTGACTCCGAGCTTCATCATGATCATTTCAAGGAGGTGGCTGATTACTGTAAGCAGAAGGGGATTATATTCATGTGCACTCCCTGGGACTTGAACAGCGTTAATCGTCTGGAGGCAATCGGCGTTCCGGCCTATAAGATCGCTTCAGCGGATATGGTTAATTTCGAGCTGCTTGAGCACGTCGCTTCAAAGGGCAAGCCGATGATCGTCTCAACAGGCATTTCGACTATCGAAGCGATCAAGGAAACGGTAAAGTTCCGGAACAATAGGAAGGCCTTGTACATTTCCCTCCCTGGCAATAGCGCCTATCCTTCTGCTCCTAAAGATCTCAATCTTCGCTTCATAAATAGGATGGAAGAGATGTTCGGCTGCATCGTTGGTTACTCCGGCCATGAACTTGGTTATGCGACGACGCTCGCTACTATCCCGATCGGTGCTAGGGTTATTGAGAGGCACTTCACTATCGATCGTACCATGACCGGTCCCGACCACGCTTTGAGCCTCGAGCCGCAGGGTTTAATGAGGCTGGTAAGAGATATTAGGAGGATTGAAGAGGCTCTGGGAGGCGATAAGAAGTACGTTACAGCCGGCGAGTATATTAATAGGAAGATCTTGGGTAAGAGTCTGGTTAGCACTCGCGACATTAAGAAGGGCGAGACTATCAAGAGGGAGATGGTTGCAGCCAAGAGCCCGGCTAAGGGCATCTCGCCGCAGAAGCTCTTCGAGCTGGTAGGCCGAAAGGCTGCTCGTGATATCAAGAAGGAAGATTATTTTACTGATGCTGACTTGGGTAAGTCTGTAGTTGATAAGAATTTTAAATCCAAGAATCGTTGGTCGATGATCGTCCGCCCGCACGATGCCGAGGAGATGATCAAGGAGAGCAAGCCACCCGTTGTGGAGTTCCATTTCAGCTCGCACGACCTGAATCACCCCATCTCTTTCTCTCAAGTCTACCCCGATATCGAGATGGTTGTGCACGTGCCGGAGCTCTGGGGCGATAAACTCTTCGACCTCTGCTCTGATGATAAAGAAATAACTAGCCATTCGGTTTCTAATCTTAAGTTTTTCCTTAACAAGGTCCGAGGCATGAGGAAATATTTCGGTGCTACACCGAAGAAGATGAAGGTCGTGGTTCACCCAGGCGGCATGAGCTATACGGGCTTCGTTGACGAAGCAGCTAGGGCTAGGATGTATAAGACGCTCGCCAATTCCTTGAAGCAGATCGACCAGCGGGATATTGAGATCGTGCTTGAGAACCTACCGCCCTTCCCTTGGTATAAGGGCGGACAGTGGTTCTCTAATATCTTCATGGACGCTGATGAGATAGCAGATTTCTGCAAGAAGTATAACTATAAGATGTGTTACGATATATCTCATGCGCAGCTCTACTGCAACTTCGCCAAGAAGGATCCGCTGCAGTTCGCTAAGAAGGTCGGCAAGTATGTCAGACACGCCCATATCTCTGACGCTATCGGTACTGATGGCGAGGGCATTCAGATAGACGAGGGCAGTGTGCCTTTCAAGAAGCTTATGCCGGAGATCGTGAAGCTCCGGATCACCATGAGCCCGGAGATCTGGATGGGGCACAGGAACGGAGGTGAAGGAGTCTGGACTGCCCTTAAGAGGCTTAAGAAGCATGGACTATAAAGAAAAAATAAAAAGCCTGCCTATTATTGGGCAGTTAGCATCTTCCTTATCTGCCTTATTTAGGCGTGCAAGGGATTTTACTAAAAAATTCCTATTTTATAAAAAGAATAGGAATTTTTTAAAGAATAATGTTCAATTCAGAAATCAATATAAGGGTAGAAGAGCTTTTATCCTTGCTACGGGGCCGTCAATCAAAAGCCAGGATCTTAGTAAATTGAAAGATGAGTTATGTATTAGCGTAAGCAACTTCTTCGTTCATCCTGATTTTAAAAAAATTAAACCGGAATATCATATATTTGCGGCTTCGCATGACCCTATCACTGACGAGCAGTATACCGCGGTTTTCAGAGATGCAGAGAAATATTTTCCGGATGGACAGAAAGTACTTGTTTCGATCACTGATAAATACCTCATAGACCAAAGTGGTGTATTCAAAAATCAGAAGGTTTACTACTATTCGGTGGGCGGCACTCGACCTAATAAAATTAGTAATATCGATTTTACAAAACGGTTACCTATTATTCAGACAGTTACTCACATTGCGATTTACCTCTCATTTTATTTGGGCTGTAGGGATGTATACCTTTTAGGTTGTGAGCACGACACGATATTGCATTTTGGAGAAAGCCGTCATTTCTACGATGAGAAAAAAAATGTGATGGTTAATTTGGGTTACAACGGCTGGGATAGTTTTGAAATCACATTAAAGGCATATTTGAACCTATGGCAGACTTATCGAGAGATAAGGGAACATGCGGCCAAAAGGGACATTAAAATCTATAACTGCACACCTAAGAGTTTGCTAGATATTTTTCCTATGGAAATCTTGGAAAACGTAATAAAATAGAATCTACATGGATAAAAATATATATAG
>CAYUNB010000082.1:0-3675 GCA_964446095.1 uncultured Candidatus Saccharibacteria bacterium | reverse complement strand
CGCGCGTTCATCTGCCTTGTTTTCCCGGCCGGCACGAAGCCAATCGCGAAGCGCAGATAAGCGCTCCTTATCATTATGAGCACCGACCAGCCGTTCCTGCGCAGCCCGCTCTCGATCTACCTTGCCAAACAGCTTCTTGATAGCATGCTGTTCCTCATGATCTAGAATCCTATGGTAATCTTCACGCAAAGTTGAACTATTTTCGGCAATGATGCTGCCTTTCAACTCCGGTATCTTGGAAGCCTCTATACTAGCGCCGCCCTCTCTTTTAGCAGACTCAATATCTTCAGCAGTGACGCTCTTGTTAACCGCGAAAGCCCTGCTGGAGATAAGTGCATAGTCTACAGGATCGTGGCAACGAAAATAGAAAGTGATCGGCCCCTCGATAACCTCAACCTCTCCTTTCGGCTCCTGACCGAAAACAGCCTTGAAGAGTAAGGGGTCGGTAGGATATTTCTCCCTATTGGCCCTAATGGCCCTGTGTCTGTCGTCATAAGCACGCAGCAGATCCCGCGCTCGGCCCTTCTGCTCGCCAGTCAAGCCGTGCGTATCTCCATAATTGCGGACCCATTCGTACAGATCGCCGAGAGAGGCATTTGGATTCCTCCTGATCTCGGAGATAATCTCCTCCTGCATTTTAGCTAAGCCTTCTTTCTGATAAGCAAGCTTCTCCTTATATTTTCGCAGAAGCTCTATCCGCTCGGTCCTCGGTGCCTTAAGAATTACCTTAAGCTCGTCTTGGGGTGAAAACACCTCACCCCCCTGGATAGGAGAAGGCTCTTTAATTTCCGGAAGGTCGCCCAGCGCATCAAGCAGATTCTCCTTGGCCTTTCCGGCAAACATATCAGCTTCCATGGCTATTTCATCTTGCTTCGCAGGCATATCAACCTCCCTCCAAATCGAGTCAATCACACTATCGGGTAAACGTAATTTCTTACCCACATCATCTATCTTCTTTTGGGATGAAATAATGAGATCTTCCGCTAGCCCATCAATCTCCTTAATCTTGTCAGATATAGCTTCAATGGGACTGCGGTTATCCTCCAAAGTTTGGGGTTTATTTTCAGCTGAATTATTAATTTTTCTTCCTTTCTCAATATCCATAAATTATTTTTCAATAAGCTCATTTTTTATATCCATCAATCTCTTCTCCTCAAGCCTCTGCCTATACTTTCGTATAAGAGCCTCCTGCTCCTTCTGCAGGTTATCAAGTTTGGAAATAAATTCCTGATAGATTTCTTCTATTTTTTGCTGATCATCCACGAATGGATAATATCATTTAACCAACTCTGGAGCCAGCGGCCAGGATTGAACTGGCGACCTGCGGTTTACGATACCGCCGCTCTACCAACTGAGCTACGCTGGCAATATAAACTATTTTACACACCTGCTTTACAATGGCAAATTTTATGCTAGTTTGACGTTAGAACCAAGGAGGTGCCTTATATGGAATACACCCGCATCAACCAGGATTCGGACCTGCTACCCTACGTTGAAAAGCTCATGAAGTTAAATATCCGCTATATCGAGCAGTTCGTCGAAGCCTGCGAACAGAACATCCACAACATGGCAATCGTTCTCGGGGTACAGGGCAGCGAACTTCTCGAACTCATCAGGAAGCTCCGGAAGAAGCATGGCATACTCACAGAGTTCGGAGCGAAGGAGCGGCCCAGCTTGGGCTTGCGGATCCCAGAAGATTTCAAGCTGCCGAAGGGCGGTAACAATTGAGCGGCAGCTCCAAGGTTAGAGAAATTTGGGACCAGAAGGTGAAATTTCTAGAGGATGCGCTCGCGAGAATAGAGGCCGATCCGGAACAGTTCTTGAAAGAAGTGAAGACCAAGCTTAAGTTACAGATCGAAGATGCTAAAAGAGATCGAGATAAACACTCCTAATTCAAATCCCGCCAGATGGCGGGGATTTTCTATGGAGCCGATAGTCAGATTTGCACTGACGACCTTTTCCTTACCATGGAAATGCTCTACTACCTGAGCTATATCGGCGACTGGTTAAAGATAATATATTTGTATCAAATTATCAATAGTTGGCTGTTGCATTTTCTCTAAAATTATGGCATTTTATTTGGCAAGAGGAGTATGTCGGGGTAGCTCAGTTGGTAGAGCACAGGACTCATAAGCCTGTTGTCGCGAGTTCGATCCTCGCCCCCGACACAACGAGCAGAGCGAGTCGTGCCGGGAAGAAGCGCCTAAGCGCTTCTGTAGCGAGGATCGAAGCCCGATTGAGATATTTTATGAGGCACGAAATAAAATATCCAATTGGGATACTGGTCCTGTAAGGACCGACTCTCGGCCCCCGACACAACGAACAAAATAAAAAAGCCCGAGTGGGCTCTTTTATTTTGCGCGGCCTATGGGACTTGAACCCACGACCTCTTCCGTGACAGGGAAGCGCTCTAACCAGCTGAGCTAAGGCCGCATTTATTTTTCCGATTATAGACTATAAACTCTTTTAAGTCCATAGTCCAGCTAATCGATTTATGATATATTCTAGTCATGGAAATTAATGTTCGAACTAACTATCCCCTCTATCTCGCCTGGTTCACAGCCACAGCAGCAATGCTTGGCAGCCTATATTTCAGCGAGGTGCTCAAGCTCGCACCCTGCGTGCTCTGCTGGTATCAGCGGATATTTATGTACCCCTTAGCAGTTATACTGCCGATCGGCATAGTCCATAAAGATAAACTGCTTCCAAAGTATGTTATACCCTTATCTGCGATCGGCGGAGCTATAGCTTTATACCAATATCTGCTAGCCATGAAGATTATCCCCGAAGCTCTCGCCCCATGCCAGAGCGGAGTATCGTGCGTAACGCAGCCTATAGAATGGTTCGGTTTCGTCAATATTCCCCTCCTTTCCCTTGTTGCCTTCACTGTGATAACCTTATCAATGATTTATTATAGTAAGTTAAAAAACAATGACTAACGAATCCAAGATCGTCGCCGGCATCTGCCTCTTCTTCTTTATCATAATCGCATTCTTATTCTGGAAAGGTCCGAGCCTAACAGGCCCAGCTACTGTTACTAACACCGACCTCTTAGTCAGAGACACGAGCCATATGACCGGCAAGAAGGGTGCCAAAGTGACGATCGTGGAGTTCGGCGACTATCAGTGCCCAGCCTGCGGAGCAGTCTACCCGGAACTTCAAAAGGCAATCGACTCCTATAAGAACAATCCCGACTTCAACTTCGTCTTCAGGAACTTCCCTCTTCCCCAGCATCAAAATGCGCAATCTTCTGCAGAAGCCGCTGAAGCTGCTGGAGCACAAGGCAAATATTTCGATATGGAAGGCCAGCTTTATACCAACCAGAGCGAATGGAGCGAAGCTACCGATACAATGCCTCTATATCTTAAATATGCCAAGAACATCGGCCTAGACACGGATAAGTTCAGCGCTGATCTAACTAACCACAAATTCGCCTCTGTCGTCAGCGCCGATCTGAATGATGGTAACACCCTAAGGATAGACCATACCCCAACTGTCTTTATCAACGGCACTGAACAGACTGATCTAAGCTTCGCAGCTGTTAAGGCCACCGTCGACAGCTTGCTTGCAAAATAGCCCGTATCCTGTAACCTAAGGTACAGATAACCTCGACACGCCTATCTGCCGACAGGCAGGCCTGAACAACAGGAGGTCAGCACGTGGGCAATGGTAAAA
>CAYUNB010000081.1:0-3708 GCA_964446095.1 uncultured Candidatus Saccharibacteria bacterium | reverse complement strand
TCGATCTCCTCCGGATCGCAATTCTGGATCTCCAGCCGCTCGGCGGCAACTGCGCCGAGAATAAGGAAGCTGCCGGCCTCGATACGGTCAGGCGGAGTTCTATAACTCTTGCCCCTAGCATGAAGCAGTCCTGTGCCAACTATCTCGATAGTTGAAGTACCAGCCCCCTTTATCTTAGCTCCGCAGGCGTTTAAGAAGTCGGCTAAGCTCTTAGTCTCCGGCTCAAGAGGCGCATTTTTGATAATAGTTTTCCCTTTAGCTAAGACCGCTGCCATCATGAGCGTCTGCGCGCCAGTCACAGACGGCACCCGTAAAAATATTTTCGCTCCCTTAAGCTTACCTTCGCTTGAAATTATATGCGACTCCTCCTTCTCTGTAACCATGGCACCCAGGGCTTGGAACCCGGCTAAAAATATATCTATGGGACGGGCGCCGATTACGCAGCCGCCAGGATGAGGAAAGGAGACGGAAGCAAATCGTGCAAGAAGAGGCCCGGTCAGCACTATCGACGCTCGAAACTTCTTCGATATCTCCGGAGAAAGCTCAGTAGAAATTTTAGCAGGTACCTTAACAGCATAGATACCCTTGCCTCTTCTCTCGACCGAGACGCCGAGCTGGCGGATAATCTCGATCATATTTTTCACATCTTCGATCTCTGGAACGTTCCTAAGATGGACCTCATCTTTGAAAAGAAGCGCGGCAGCGAAGGCTTGCAAGACCGCATTCTTGGCGCCATTAATAGATATGGAACCCTGCAATTTGCGCCGGCCCGCCAAGCCATTGATTATGAAGGCTTCTTTTTTAATCTCCTTGGGGTCCATACGTACTTTATATATTAGCCTGACTGACTACTTCGGCCAAACTATGACCGACTGCTTAGAGGTGCCGCCATTACCAGAGCATTCCATAGTATAACCGCGCGGAGCAGTGATGGCCTCAACCGTCTCCGTACCGGAGAATGGGTGGAATCCTTCCCAGCGATTGCCGAGGCGCGGTGTGGCCGAGCCGACACAGGTGTTGGCGTTTTGAACCGATAACCATTGTAAGATAGTGACGTTGGAGCTGCAGGTACCAATCTTGAAGGTCTGACCGCCGTCCTCGGAACAGGTCAGACGCAAGGTCGGCCATGGACCTGGACCTGTGTGAGTGACGGAGAGCTCGCTGTCTGGAAGAGGAGCGGTGAATACAGGTGCAGGAGGTGTCGGCGGTGGTACCGGAGATGGAACTGGCGTTGGGGTCGGAGTTGGAGTCGGGCTCGGGGTTACTAAAACGGTCTTCGGCTGAACAATCACTGATTGTATCGAGGTGCCGCCATTGCCGGAGCACTCCATTGTGTAGCCCCTAGGAGCCGTGACGACTTCAACCGTCTCCGTACCGGAGAATGGGTGGAATCCTTCCCAGCGATTGCCGAGCCGAGGTGTGGCCGAGCCGACACAAGTGTTGGCATTTAAGACGGTCTGCCACTGCAGTATTGCGGCATCGGAAGTGCAGGTTCCGATCTTGAAGGTCTGACCGCCGTCCTCGGAACAGGTCAGACGCAAGGTCGGCCATGGGCCTGGACCGGTGTGAGCTACGGACAGAGCGCTATCAGGAAGCGGCGGAGTCGTCGCTACCGGAGCTGGTGTCGATACAACCGCCCCCTTCGGTATAGGCGCGGAGGCACCGTCATGCCAGCGGATATAGTCGATAACGACATGACCGACCAAGGAACCGGAACGGAAGCGATCGACATAGCCGAGCGAGCCGAATTGCATATAAGGCTGGACTGGGAAGCCGTGCACTTCCGTAGAGGCGTCGAGATGCTGGTCGTAAATTACCGGATCAGGATTATCGTCGAGATACAGATAGGCATACATAGAGTGAGCCGGGCGAACCAAGCGGAAGATATGAAAGTCGTCTGTGAGGTTAACTGGATATGACTGATATCCGGCCGGTTTCAGGCCAAGCAAGGTCTCAACCTTTTGCTTCGAAAGAGTCAGAGAAACAGACCCCATCTCATCAAGGAAGGTGAGCGTGAAGCCTCGGTCAGGAGAGTCAGGCATAACCTTAGCGCGCATCTCAATAGTGGTGCCATCTTTGTTTACGAGCGTAGGTACCGGATCGACAATCGCAAAAGTGCCTGCACCAGAAGAGAGAGAGTTGAAATCCATGTAGCCACCTGACAGAGGAGTCCAAGCAGCAGATGAGCCTTGGGCTTGATAGCCGAGCGAGAGAGGCGTATGAGAGCCGTCGAAGAAAGCCGTAAACTGCTCGCTGGAACTCGCAGGAGAAGGCAGCGGCGGAACAACTCTCGGTAAAATAGGATCAAGCTTAGAAAGCCACTGATAAGCACCTCGCCGATACTTGAGGTAATCGAGGACGAAAGAGGCGTTGAAGTTCGGGTTCTGACTGTTGTCGCCAAAAAGAATGAAGGGGAAGTCTATATTGGTGGAAGACCCGACTCTTGGCTCCGTATAGGCCAAGCCCTGGACAAGCGGTGTCGACTGGCCATCGACATATACGGAAACAGCCAGTGAATGAGGCAGCCAGACTACTCGGTATGTATGGAATGACATAGTATCGAAGGTTGCTACAGCCCGAGGATTAACGACAGGGACCGAACCAGAGCTGGCTAGCTTCACAGCCCCCGGCGAGAAGAAGACGGTGATCGAGCCAGCATCGTTCAAAAGTGTTAAGAAAATAGCGTCTTGCGAAGAGTTGGGATTAACCTTGAAGCGAGTCTCAAGTGTTAAGCCATCGGCAGCAGAGAGAAACTCATCGCGGCGCATAATATTGCCATTCTTCTGGTGATCGAGAGGATTAGTGGCTCGATCAATAGTGTAGAAGCCAGGTGAAGGGGTGTTGAAGGCGATGCTTGAGGAGGCTACGCGCGGCTCGTTCCAATCATCGTCGAATGGATTATCCCAGACGAGCTGCTGCGGTACGTTATCGGCAGGCGTGTCTGTACCATCGAAGAGCACCTCCCAACCGTCATAGCTTGTAGCCCAGTTCTGATTACGGATATCGGCGAGCGAAGATGCCTGAACCTTCTTAAACTGCCAAAAGCTTATTATTAAGGCGGCTATGGCGATAAAAACTAAGAACGGCCTTTTTATATTTTTATGCATAAAACTGAATATATTAAGTCTACGGCTCCAATTATAGTTTAGAAACTAGGTAAATGTCTCTATTGACAGACAAAATAAAAGGCCCGCTAAATCTTAGCGGGCCCAATCCTAAACTTCTTTAGTCCAGCAGGATTGCCTGTCGTCATAACGCCAGCCGGCGTTATGCATCTCGCGGGCCTCAAGCCAGATATGGAGAGATTGAATGAACACTACGAACGAAGACATGATCACCCCAGCCCAGCCAGCGAGCAAGGAGAGAAAGAGAAACATCCCGATCACTGAAGGCGACCTAAGATACCTTACCACATCATGCATCTCGCGCATTCTCTACTCCTCCTTTGAATTTACAATCTTCCTGAATGCCAGGAAGGCATCCAGAGTAATCCTTGGCAGAGAAGCCTCTCTGCGGAGTGCCAATATCTCTGAATGTGCCGGATCTTCCGTACGGCGCAAGATCTCGATCACCTTCTCCGCCACACCAGCGCCATGGACGGCGTTGTAGGCAGACGGATCAAACTTATTATCATCTTCGAGTCTGACTAAGAGAATCTTACCAGAGACCTTTTCGAAAATATAGCGATAGCTTGGTAACCATTTTTTG
>CAYUNB010000080.1:0-3857 GCA_964446095.1 uncultured Candidatus Saccharibacteria bacterium | reverse complement strand
CATCCCGAGACTGGCTTCCGAACCGGGGATCATCTTGATCTCTTCGATAATCCTCTTCTGAACTTCCGGCATGTCAGCCGGCGGGATGATAAACTGGCTCTCGTTGCTGACCAGATCCTTCATCGAGATAGTCTTGACCGCACAGTTCTCCTTGTCGCGAGTGAAGGTGGCGATGCGAACGCCAACCATATTCTCCGAAGTCCGGGGGTCCTCCAGCTTATGAAGGGCCGGAACAGTGATGCGCTGATAGGGCATCTCGCCGCGGCCTCGATTGATGCTCGAAGCGCCGCAGCCGACAGCGTAGAAGTCGCAGAGCGGCTTGGTGGTGCGCTTCATCTCGTCTTCGAGCAGGCGATCTGCATTCGTAGAGTAGTATGCGCTTCGCCAGACGGCCTTAGTAGGCACGACGACGGCGAAGGTGCGGCCGCTCCGCTTCAGCGGAATCTTGTGGGTCGTATTCTCCAAGTGCCGGCTCGATTCGTAACGGATATCGTTCTCTTCGCGGCGGAGCATCAGCAGACGCTTGACCACTTCATGGCCGATATCGCCGTCATAAGCAGGACTGGTAACGATGTAGATCTTCATCCGGCCGCCGTCTGGACGAACCAGAGCCGGAAGGTCGTTATTGATCTGAACAGCGATCTCTTCGGTCATCTTCCGCAAGATAGCGAGGATGGTGCGGGGCTTCGTTTCGCGAAGCTTGCCCTTCAAACTATCCATCTCGAACTTCTTATCAGAAAGAGCCTGTGCGATCTTGTTGTAGCTCTTAGTACCCTTCTTCCTGGTAGCCAGCTTATTGCGCAGCTCCCAATGTTCATTGGTCATGCCCTCGAGCTCGAGCTTCAGCTTATCGTATATCTTCTTCTCCGCGTCCCGAATGCGGCGAGCCACATTCTGACAAGCGCGCTTGCTGACGATCCCGCCGGCAAGCACCAGAAATTCAGCCTTGTGATCCTCGACGACCTCCTTCATCTTATGGAGGAGACCGACGCGACTGCCGTCCGAACCGTAGTCCCACCGTGAGGTTAGCGCTACAATGTCCGTGCTGCCGCCGTTGCCATTGCCATTCTTGTGAACTTCCACTTAATACCTCCCTTTCAAGGTACCATCAGTAATATCTCCCACCATTCTAACCTCGGCGGATAGATATCGAAAGCTCTGCCAAAAAACTAACACCTATAAACCACTAAGTCAATGTAATTAGATAAAACCTAGCTCTTCAAAGACTTTTTTATACAGCTCAACGGCACGACGAGCCTCTCTCTTGGTAAGCTCGAAGCCGGCCTCGTGGGCGATTCTGTTGCGTATTTTATGCGCCTCCCAAGCGTCTTGCAGGGACTTCAGACCGCCCTTGCCTTCGGCATTCTTCAGCCGCTCGCCCACCCCGTCGCCGTCGAAGCCATTCTTCTTCAAAAGATCTTCAAGTATCTTATCGGCATCAATGAGCGCCAGTTTCCACTGCGATTCGTTCTCGCTATCTACGTGATCCAAGATATCTTGCCACTCCTCTTGCTGCTCGGTCTTCGGATCAGCAGTGACAATGAAACTCGATAAGAAGCGTTCTTGCTCCCGCTCCTCAACCTGCTTATGACGATAGAGAGAGTAGAGTAAGAAGAGTAGGAGATAAAAGGCCAGTACGGAGAGCACGCTTAGGTTCTGGAAAAGGAAGAGAGATAAAAGTCCGAGCAGGAGAAAGGTGCCCAAAACAGCCAGGGTGTTGTAATACAGCAAGCCATAGATCAAGAAGCCGAGGTAGAAGAACAAGAAGACAAGCAAGCCGAGCGAGTTCAAAAGAGATGGGAGTCCTGCCAGCCCGCCTCCTTGGAAGTTGAAGCTGGCGATAGCCTTAAATAAGAGATAGATCTGATAGAACCAAAAGTCTAGATTGAGATACCTAGTGTACATTTTCTACGTCCTTGCCTATTTTAAATAAAAGATCTTCACGGAAGTTCGGCGCCATTATCTGGAAACCAAGTGGCAACATGACTCCATCTCGCTCTACTTCGCCCGATGGCACGGAGATGGCGGGTATACCGGCAACGTTTGCCGAAACGGTGAAGATATCCTCCAGATACATCGAGAGCGGATCCTTGGTCTTCTCCCCGATCTTGAAGGCTGGCGATAATGTAGTGGGAGTGATTACTGCTGACACAGCATCCGGCCCGGAGAAAATTTTAGCGAAATCTTTTTTAATCAGCTCGCGGACATCGAGCGCCTTCTTATAATACGCGTCGTAATAGCCGGCTGAAAGAACATAAGAACCAAGCAAAACCCGTCGGCGAGTCTCACGGCCGAAACCGGCAGCTCTCGACCTAGAATAGTCTTCAGCAAGATTAGCGCCGTCGACATGCAAACCATAACGCACGCCGTCGAAGCGCGCTAAGTTCGTAGAAACCTCAGCCGGCATGATGACGTAGTAGACAGGCAGAGAGTGTTTGATGCTTGGCAGATCGACTTCAACTATTTCATAGCCCTTGCCTCGCAGATGTTCCACGGTGTTATTGAAATTTTTCAGGACATCCGGTGCTATCCCCTCTCCGACAAAGCCGCGGGGTATGCCGAGACGCAGCGTGCCGCTCGAGGCAGGAGGCTGAGGATATTCCACGCTCGTAGAGTCCATCTTATCCTGACCGACAATAGCGTTAAAAAGTATCTCAGCATCTTCGACAGTCTTAGTGAGCGGGCCGATCTGATCGAGAGAGCTGCCCATAGCGATGAGGCCGTGGCGGGAGACCGAGCCGTATGTCGTCTTCAAACCGACAATACCGCAGAGGCTCGCTGGCTGGCGCACTGAACCGCCTGTATCGGAGCCGAGCGATGCGACGGCCATGTCGGCCGCCACGGCGGCAGCTGAACCGCCAGAAGAGCCTCCTGCTACCCGGCTCTTGTCTATCGGATTCCGAGTTACGCCGTAGGCAGAATTCTCTGTCGAACTGCCCATCGCAAACTCGTCCATATTTGTCCGGCCCACAAATACAGCACCGGCAGATTTAAGCTTCTCGATAACAGTCGCATCATACACAGCGCGGTGATTGCCGAGCATCTTAGAGCTCGCAGAAGCAATCTTCCCTTCTATCAGGATGTTGTCCTTGATAGCTAGAGGTATCCCATCTAAAACTCCGATCATCTTACCCTCTGCAATGCGACGATCTGCTTGGCGGGCTGCCTCAAGCGCATCATCGAAAACTTCGAGATAGGCGTTAAGTTCCGGATTATCTGCAGAGATTTTGTCGAGATAGTATTGAGTCAGCTCCTCAGAAGTGATCTTCTTGGATACCAGTAAGTCATGAGCTTTAGCAATCGTTAAATTTTTTAAATCCATCTCGTTATACTTATACTATTCGCTTATTCTTACCTAGCCCCCTTCTCGCCGATCACCTGCTTAACCAGAATATAGCCATCTGCCGAACGAGGTGCTTCTGCTAAAATCTTATCGGTAAAAATTCCCGGTTCGAAGGCTCCGTCATCTTCACGGAAACGATTGCGGTTCGAATCCAGTTGAACGGCTTCCGGAAGGTTCTTAACCTCTGAAAGCTCAGACACATAGCCAAGAACAGCCTCAAGATCAGCGACCATCGCATCCTTCTCCGCTTCGCCGACCTCTATACGAGCAAGACTCGCAAGCTTTTCGACCGTTTGCTTATCTATCATA
Source organism: uncultured Candidatus Saccharibacteria bacterium (assembly GCA_964446095.1). GTDB lineage: Bacteria > Patescibacteriota > Minisyncoccia > Phycocordibacterales > UBA12445 > JACQCV01. Next base: position 205 of record CAYUNB010000080.1, on the reverse strand, counting down.
TGAGATGATGGTAACACATCCGGCGCCTTTTATAAAGAAAAAATCCCGCTAGAGAGCGGGACAGTAAAACTACGGCAGGAAGAGCGTTGCGCCCGGCCAGCGATGTGCGAGCGGACGCATACCCAGAGTCCATCGGCTATCGTCATAACGATACATGATCATAATAGACCTGACTTTATCCGGACTCTCGAAGACGGTGCCCATG
>CAYUNB010000079.1:0-3864 GCA_964446095.1 uncultured Candidatus Saccharibacteria bacterium | reverse complement strand
CTTATCGTATTCTGCGTGTACTGCCATTGGGACATTTGCGAAAACGCCAAATTTCATATCTTTTTTAAGTTACTGATATAATTAAATATATAATACAATAAGTTTAAAATAATGCGAGTTCCAATTTCAACTAACACCCTCGAGAAATATATAGCCGATGTCGGTCCGCTCAAGAACGCCTTCGACCTGATCGGCGACCATGTGGTTATTACCGATGAGAATGCCAACATAATCTATGCCAATAAGGCTGCTGAAGACGCGACTGGCTTTTCCGCGGCGGAAATAATCGGCAAGAACCCCGCCGATCTCTGGGGCGGCCATATGCCCAAGGAGTTTTATCATAATATGTGGAAGACGATTAAAGAGGACAAGAAACCATTCATGGGAGAGATCCATAACATTAAGAAGGATGGCAAGGAGGTCTGGCAGGAGATACACATCTTTCCTGTTTTGGCGGAGGATGGCTCGGTGCGCTACTTCATCGCAGTAGAGCCGAACATCACGAGTAAAAAGCGCGCTGAAGAACTTAACGGAGAGTTTACTTCTATTGTTGGACACCAACTTAAGGCTCCCCTAACCGCGATAAAACTGGTACTCGAATGGCTGCTTGACGAGGGTGGCCTTACAGATGAACAGAAAAAATCGATAACTGGTGCCTATGACAATACTAAGGCTCTAACGGATCTAGTGTCTGACCTGCTGGTGCTCCGCCGAATTGACTACGCGCATTTCGGGTCGGAAAGCGTTGATCTTTGTGCTGTGGTTGCTAAGGCGGTAGATCTTGTTGCGACCCAGTTTTCGGCCAGGAAGATTAATTTCACCAACGGCTTGAAGGATTGCCGCGTGGCGGGCAACCAACTGTTAGCGCAGCAAGTATTCGTAAGTCTTTTAACTAATGCTCTTGAGTACTCTAGCAAGAGTCAAGAGCCGATTCAGGCGACTCTTAAGGATGAGGCAGACCGATATGTTTTTTCTTGCCAAGACAGCGGTGTGGGTATTCCAGCGGAAGATCAGAAAAATATTTTCAGTCGTTTCTTTAGAGCATCGAATGCCAACGATGCCAAGAAGACTGGCACCGGACTGGGCTTATTCATCGTGAAAATTATCTGCGAGAATTTCGGCTGGTCGGTCAGATTCGAAAGCGTTAAGGATAAGGGTTCTACCTTTTTCGTGGAGATACCCAAGCCGTTTTTACCCTCGCAAATATAGGCTTCATGATATATAATGCCCTTTATGGAAAATAATCAAAAACTTCACGATATTAGGCACTCGCTGGCTCACTTTCTGGCTATGGCAGTGCTGAAGCACGATCCGGATGCAAAATTAGCAATCGGCCCGGTTATAGATAACGGCTTCTATTACGACTTTCAGTTGACCCGGCCGATAAGCGACTCTGACCTGCCAGCGCTTGAAGCCGAGATGAGGAAATTAATCTCTGCCAAGCTCGATTTTGTTGGCAAGGAGATATCGAAAGACGAAGCGCTGCAGATGTTTGCTCATCAGCCTTTCAAGAAGGAGCTTGTGGAGGATTTAGTTAAGGAGGGACATAAGCTGACAGCTTACACTACTGGACACTTCACCGACCTCTGTCGGGGCGGACATGTGAAGAATGCGAGTGAGATCCCGGCCGATGCCTTCAAGCTCGACAAGATTGCCGGTGCTTACTGGCGCGGAGATGAGAAGAATCCGCAGCTGACTCGTATCTACGGTCTTGCCTTCAGCTCCAAGCATGAACTTGATGAATATATCAAGATGCAGGAGGAGGCTGAGAAGCGCGACCACAGGAAACTTGGTAAGGAACTCGGTCTCTTCATCTTCTCCGACGTCGTAGGCAAGGGCTTGCCGATCTGGACGGACAAGGGTGCGACTGTGCGCCGTGTGCTCGAACGCTTCATCGTGGATGAAGAGATCCGACGTGGCTATCTGCATGTGATTACTCCCGATATTGCTAATCTCGAGCTCTACAAGAAGTCTGGCCACTATCCCTACTATAAGGACTCAATGTACGCGCCGATTAAGATCGACGACGAGGAGTATATGCTTCGGCCGATGAGCTGTCCGCATCACTTCGAGCTTTACTTGAGCAAGCCGCGTTCTTATAAAGAGCTGCCAATGAGAATTGCCGAGATCGTGAAGCTCTATCGCTACGAGCAGTCGGGGGAGCTGACCGGGCTTATACGTGTCAGAAGCTTCAGCTTGGCCGATGCTCATATTGTCTGTACCGGTCCAGAGCAGGCTGCTTCAGAAGTGAACGGTGCTCTCGATCTTATTGAATATGTGGCTTCAACCTTCGGCCTGGAGATGGGTAAGGACTATTCGTATAGGCTCTCGCTCGGCGATAGAACAGACGGCGGCAAATATTATAAAGACGATCAGGCCTGGGATGTGGCTGAAGGGTATCTCCGTGAGGTGCTCAAGAAGCGCGGGGCTACATTCGTCGAAGCTCCAGGCGAAGCCGCTTTCTATGGACCGAAGATCGACGTGCAGATGAAGAACGTTCGTGGCAAGGAGGATACTGCATTTACTGTGCAATATGACTTCGTCATGCCGAAGCGCTTAAACTTAACGTACAAGGATGCTGACGGCCAAGAGAAGCAGGCTGTCGTCGTGCATCGCTCATCTATCGGCGCTATCGAGCGTATCATGGCCTTTCTCATCGAGCGTTTCGCTGGCGCCTTCCCGCTCTGGCTAGCTCCCGTGCAGGTTACGATCTTGCCGGTCAGCGAGAAATTCAAAGACTACGCTATGCAAGTAGCCGGCAGGCTCAAGGCTGAGGATGTCCGGGTGGAGATCGATAGCGACAGCGAGACGCTCGGCAAGCGCATCAGGAATGCTAAGCTCATGAAGGTGCCATATATCTTGGTCATCGGTCAACAAGAGGCTGATGCCGGCACAGTGACGGCCGAGAGCCGCGATAATGGCCAGATGAAGGACTTGAAATTAGACAGTTTTGTCGGCCATTTAAAGCTTGAAATTAAGAACCGAAAGTAACTAACAGGTTACCCACAAATATTGCTTCAATATACTCCCGCACTTTGTTAAAGTGTGGCTAATGACCACTGCTTCAGAATTTAAGTCCCCTGCTCTCCGGGTGCCGCCGCAGAACTTAGATGCCGAGAAGGCGCTTCTTGGCGCTATCATGATGCGCCCGCAGTCGATGCATGACATCTCTGACCTTCTCAATAAAGAAGCCTTCTATTCCGAGAAACATAAGCTTATTTATGGAACTATGCTCGAGCTCCTCGCCAAGAATGAGCCGATCGACATGGTGGTGCTCTCAGCTAAGCTGAAGGAGAAGAAGCTTTTAGATAACGTCGGCGGGGCGAGCTACTTGACCCAGCTTGTCACGGCTGTGCCCTCGACCAACAACGTCGAGCATTATGCCAAGCTCATCCAGAAGACGCATGTACTCCGTAATCTCATCGAAGCGGCTGATCATATATCTAATCTCGGCTATGGCGAGGATAAGGATGTGGACGAGGTGCTCGATGCAGCGGAGAAGAAGATCTTCGGTCTCTCTAATGCCTCGCTCCGTAACAAATTCATCAATATTAGCGAGACGCTTGAAGAGGCTTGGACTCGTCTTGATCGACTGCATAATTCTAAGGAAGAGATTCGCGGCGTTAAGACCGGCTTTCACGGGCTCGATAAAAAGCTGGCCGGCCTGCAAGAAGGGGCGTGCAAACGGCGGTGTCGCCAGGTCTTCGCTTTCCATCAATGCCAGCATGGCCGACATGCCCATGCCGCTGCTCTCGGCGCGACGCGCGACGTCGACGTAGTCGGCGTCGGCTTCTTCCAAGGCTAGACGGATGAATTCACCGCGGCCTTGAATGCCGGGCCAGTAATAGAGTTCATAACTCATGT
>CAYUNB010000078.1:0-3908 GCA_964446095.1 uncultured Candidatus Saccharibacteria bacterium | reverse complement strand
ACTGGTCTCCAGGATTGCTAAAGAGTCGGGGCTCTTGGGCGAGGTGGTAGCTAAGCCTGACGCCGAGGATAAGCTTAAGATGATCTCTAAATTCATCTCATACCTCAACGATCTGATTAAGACTGACCGAAGCCTGCGGCTTCAAGAGCTGGCTCTCTTAGTCGGGCTCATAGACGAGTATGATGTCCTCGAGACAGAGCTGGCTGGCGGAGCTACGAGCCGGGTGCAGATGATGACCGCGCATAAGTCTAAGGGGCTTGAGTTCGACTACGTTTTTATAGTCGGCGCTAATGAAGGCAACTGGAGCGGCGGGCGGACTCGCACTGAGTTCAAGATTCCGGGTCTTGTGTCTGCCAGCAAGGAAGATGAAGAGGCCGATGACCGCCGGCTCTTCTATGTGGCGCTGACTCGTGCTAGGAAGTGTCTGGCGATAAGCTGGTACAAGCATGATGCCGGGCGCGATACCTTGCCCTCCCGTTTCATCGACGAACTGCCAGCCGAACTCATCGATCGGCAGAGTCTCAGCGATGACGCGGGTGTCCTTGAGATGGCCGAGGCTATATCGCCGAAGCTGGTATCCGAGCGCTCGCTGGAGGATATTAAGAAGCTGGTGAGAGAAGTGCTTGCCGAGAGGGGCTTGGCTGTCTCGGGCCTCAATAACTATCTTGAATGTCCTTGGAAGTATTTCTATCGCACTCTACTTCGCGTACCGGAAGCGCAGAGTACACCGCTTATGTTCGGTACCGCTATGCACGCGGCCCTGCGGGCTTACTTCGATGCTTTGGCCTCTTCAGAAGCCATGAGTAAGGAAACACTCTTGAAGAGGTTTGAGCGCGAACTGACTAAGGAAGCGCTGACTGACCGAGAGGCAGAGGCTTTGCTGAAGTCGGGCAAGAAAGCGCTTGGCGGTTATGTCGATTGGTATGCTGGCAAGCAGGAGACTAATGTGAAGAATGAATTCGCAGTCGACGCCTTGATGCATGTCGGTGACCTCGATCTTCGCCTCACTGGCAAGCTTGATAAGATGGAGATAATGCCTGATGGTGTCAGGGTCGTCGATTATAAAACTGGCAGCCATAAGTCGCGGAATGAGATCGAAGGTAAGACTAAGGATTCCGACGGCAACTATAAGCGGCAATTAGTTTTCTACAAGCTGCTGCTTGATGGCTATGCCGACGGACTCTATAAGATGCGTTCCGGCATGATAGATTTCGTCGAGCCGGATGAGAAGGGGAGGTATCGCCAGGAGGAGTTCATAGTAGAGGCGGAAGAGGTAAAAGAGCTGGAAAATATGGTTAAAAAGAGCGTCGAGGAGATACTCGAGCTCTCCTTTTGGGATAGGAAGTGTAACGATGAAGAGTGCGAATACTGCCACCTCCGCATGCTTATGAAAGCTTAAATTTGACTTTAACTGACAGTATGCTAGAATATAAGTAATAAATAAATATGTGCGACCTATTCTCTAATCCAATAGTCGTCTCAACAAAGCACTCATCTCTGAGGGCTTATATTGGCGAGGGTAGATCTGGGCAAAATATGATGGCAATTTAGTCAAAAAAGACTAACTAAATTCTCTTCATATCTTGCTCACAAAGCAAGATTTTTTGTTCCTTCAGAACATTGAAAACTAAATAGGACACGCGGATAAAAAGGAGGTGCTCGCATGGGAGATGGTTCCGAGAAGGCGCCGAACTTGCGAGAGACGTGGGATCTTCTGGCTTGGTGCTGGAAAGAGTTCGTCCACGAAGATAGTAAAAGAATCGCCAGGATAATGTTGTTCACACAGGTGGCGTCCGGGATTGTAAATATGGTCAGGATCTGGTCTGTGTCGCTTATGTATAACGCTTTAGCTGCCCAGTCCCTAGATAATCTAGTCAGAGCGGTTGCTCTTTTCTTTTTCTTCGGCAAGGTTGCGATGTTCATGAACAAGCGGGTGACCTTGAAGAGAGAAGAACTTGTAATCGTTAACTCCGGGCACGTCGACAGGCAAGTGATGAAGATGTTCTTCGATCACTCGCTCTCAATGCATATCAGCGAGGATACCAACCTCAACGAAGCGAACATCAAGAAGGGTCATGAGTATCTCATGAAGATCCAGACTATTTTACTCTTCCAGGGTTTCGAGACGATCCTCAACCTGATCCTGCCTTACTTCGCTCTTATCGTCTTGAGTTACATGACAGGCTCTTTCCTGATGTTTCTCGCGCCGCCGACTCTGCTGATTGTCATCTTCGTCCTGGCGAGCCTCTACTTCGCCCATTCCATCATCAAGTATGGTGATCCGATCGACGACGAGTGGCGGGCGTACCATCGCTACAAGACCGAGAGGTTCCGTGAACCGGAGCGCATCAAGAATAGCGCGAAGGAAGAGTACGAGCTGGCAGAATCAAGCCGGAAGTACGACAGCGTTGCCGCTAAGGACTTCGAGTACTGGTCATGGTTCATCCGGGCCTCTTACAATCGGAATGCCCTGGCTGAGGATTATGTTGTAGGAACCATGAGTATTGCGGCCTTCCATGTCTTCTATAACAAGATGAGCATTGGAATGCTCTCGCCGATCTACTCCTGGAGCTGGAAGATCGTCGAGGCGCTCTGGCATATCGCGGACCTTGAGATGCAGATTAATAAGGCCATACCTTCGATCAGGTCTCTCAAGAAATCACTGACTCTGCCTGTCGGCATTCATATCTCCAAGGATCCGGTTATCATTCCCAAAGACGCACCTCTGCGGATTGAGTTCAAGAATGTCAGCTATCAGTATGTCAGCAAGAAGAGAGATGAGAGCGGCAACGAGATAATGAGCATTGTTCCTGTCCTTAAGAATATTTCGTTCGTGATGGAAGCTGGAGAGAAGATCGCCCTGATCGGCCCTTCCGGTGCCGGCAAGACAACTGTCATGCGGCTCTTGCTTCGCTATATGGATCCGACGAGCGGAGTCATCTTCGTTAATGGAATTCCTTTGACCGAGATCGATCTGCCTTCCTGGCTTGAACGTTTCGGCTATGTACGCCAGCAGGCGGAGATGCTTTCCGGTGATATCAAGTATAATCTCTGTTATTCGCTTTCCGATTGTGGCAAGTCTCTGACCGACGATGACGTCTGGGAGGTCGCAAGGCCGCTCCAGATAGACTTCGGCGAGTCTCGGCTTACCGAGGGGCTTCATACCAAGGTCGGCTTCAAGGGCATCAAGCTCTCTGGCGGCCAGGCCCAGCGCGTGATGGTCGGTGCTGCGGTCATGAAGAAGCCGGACTGGCTCCTGCTCGATGAGGCCACCGCCTCTCTCGACTCTACGACCGAGAAGCTGGTTCAGAAGGGGATTGAGTACTATCTGCCAGAAGGCAGAGGGGCACTCTTCAACGCTCACCGCCTCTCGACTGTCCGCACTATCTGCACCAAGTTCATCATGTTGAATGGGGGCGATAGCGATGGCAGCCGTGTGGTTGCCGTGGCTTCAAGTTTCGAAGAGCTGGCCCAAAAGTCGTCAACTTTCCGGAAGCAGGCTCTCGACCAGGATATTGTTCTTTAACCTCTAACTCACCCCGCCTTTATGGCGGGGTTTTAATTTTGCTGATCGTTGACTCGTTGATAAATAAGTGTTAGTTTGCAGCTAGTTCAAGTTCGTTGTAATAGGTTGTTTTTGGATAGGAGGTGCTCTGTGAAATCTTCGAAGAAGGTTATGGACTTTGCGGTTGGAGTCGGCACGCTGGTGATTTTCCTCACAGTTTTCATTATGCTTTCTTGTATTCTGCTTGCTTCTAATTGGCCTCCGGACGGCATCGTGCCGCTGTCGGTGCCATGAGCCCGAAGGTAGAGAGCAGGCTGGAGCGCTGGGTCAATCCGGCAGCTTATCTGGCATATGTTTTCCTAACCTTCGGAGTATTATCCCAGGTCTATAAGACTTACCAGCT
>CAYUNB010000077.1:0-4022 GCA_964446095.1 uncultured Candidatus Saccharibacteria bacterium | reverse complement strand
AGCTAAGTGGAGGGGGATACCGTATTCATCTTCACTGTTCATCTTTTCCGTCCTGATCTGGACTTCTATCACGCCGCCGTCGCCGGTGAATATGACGGTGTGGATGCTCTGGTAGCCGTTGACCTTGGGTACAGCTATATAGTCCTTGAGTGTTCCGGGTAGCGGACGCCAGGTGCTATGGATGATACCAAGCACCCGATAGCAGTCCTCGACTGTCGGGACGATTATGCGGAGTGCGGCGATATCGTAGACCTTGGCGATATCCATATTGTGGCGCAGCAGCTTCTTGTAGAGGCTATAGTTATGCTTGATGCGGAAGTCGGTATTGATCTTAGTGATATTTTCCTTAACTAAGCGTTTGCGCAGCAGGTGTTGGACCTTCTCAAGCTCTTCAAGCACCTCTTGGTTCTTTATCTGTCGGATTTTTCTAACCTCTTCATATTCCTCTGGGTAAGCGTAAGGGAAAGCCGCATCTTCAAGTGCGCCCTTGACCTGACCCATGCCGAGACGGTTGGCTACTGGTGCATAGATCTCGATTGTCTCTAGTGCTATACGACGGCGCTTCTCGGGCTTGATATGCTCAAGGGTACTGATATTGTGAAGGCGGTCAGCCAGCTTTATAAGTATGACTCGTACGTCTTTAGCTGTAGCGATGAAGAGCTTCCTCAAGCTTTCAGCATGACGCTCAACCCCCTGATATTTAATCTTAGCCAGCTTGGTGACCCCTTGAACCAGGAAAAGGATATCTTGACCGAACTCCTTCTGAAGAGTTTCGGCAGGAATCTTAGTATCTTCTAGAATATCGTGAAGAAGGCCGGCTGCGATGGTATGCGAGTCGGCCCGCATCATCGTAGCTAGATTCTTCGCCGTGCCGGATAGATGCACGAAATAGGGCTCGCCGGAGAAGCGCTTCTGTCCAGTGTGCGCCTCCTTCGCGAATTCATAAGCCTTAGATACTAGTTTGACATCCTCCGGTCCGCGGGAGTTCATCAAGTTCAAAAGTTCCTTCAATGAGACGTTGGTGATGCCATCTGGATTTTTATTTTCGTTTTGCTTTTCCATCCGCTTTTTTCTCTTCGAGCTTATGAGGGTTATGATTCGGACAAGTCTTGTCGCTGCAGCGTTCGCCGATAGTCTTGGTACCCTCCATCATCAGGTGGCCACAAGGGCCGTATTCTCTAGGGTACTGGCAGATCCGGCCGGTTGGGCGAGATTTTATAATGTTCTTGCATTCCGGGTAGTTGGAGCAGCCGTAGAAGACGCCGAAGCGGCCGCGCTTCTCCACCATCTCACCCTTCTTGCAGACAGGACATTTGACTCCAGTGCCGTTCTTGGCGAGCATAGCCGCCTCATCCTTCTTGATATACTTACACTTAGGGTAGCGGTCGCAGGAGATGAACTTACCGAAGCGGCCGTCGCGCTCGACGAGCTTGCCTTCGCCGCACTGCGGGCATTTCTCTCCGGTATCTTTCGGCCCGGTCATCTCTACACCTTCCATCGTTCTGGCGCCAGTGCACTCCGGGAAGCGGGCGCATGAGTAGAAGCGGCCGGTGCGGCCGAGCTTGATGATCATCGGGCCGCCGCAGATCGGGCATTTCATATCAGCCGGCGCCTCACCGAGAGTGGTAACCTTAGGCGCATCTTCCTTTGACTTAACCTCTTTCTGGAATGGCTTATAGAAATCCTTGAGCGTTTTAACATAATCTTTCTTACCCTCGGCTATCTCATCCAGGTCCTCCTCCATATTAGCAGTGAAGTTATCGCTGATGATATTAGCGAAGTTGTCCTCAAGAAAGCTGCTGACCACGTCGCCGGTATCGGTAGGCACGAGAGTTTTATTCTCTTTATTCACATAGCCGCGAGCCTGGATGGTCTGCAAGATAGAGGCGAAGGTGCTTGGTCGGCCGATGCCGCGCTTCTCCAGCTCCTTGATGAGGCCTGCTTCGCTATAGCGGTTCGGCGGTTCGGTCTGCTTCTCTTCCGAGTGCATTTCTATGAGGGAAAGCTTCTCTCCGGCGGCAACTTTAGGCAGTTCTACATCTTCGCCTCTGGCGCCGGTGTCGGCTAAGAGCCAGCCTGGGGAGAGTATCCTCGAGCCGTTGACGTGGAAGTTAGGGATCGTCTTCTTCTCGATATTAGAGATAATCTTAGTTTTAAGTATCTCGGCGTCCTTCATCTGGCTGGCGACCGTGCGCTGCCAGATGAGCTTATAGAGACGGGTCTCCTCTTCGCTTCGGCCGGCTGATTCGCGGAGCGAGTTGGTAGGGCGGATAGCCTCGTGAGCCTCTTGAGCGTTCTTAACTCGGCTCTTGTACTGGCGGAAGGAGTAGAGTTCCGTACCGAATATCTTCGTTACGGCGCTCTTGATATTCTCCATCGCCTCAGCACCAAGATTAGTGCTGTCGGTACGCATGTAGGATATATAGCCGGCTTCGTAAAGTTTCTGCGCGATCTTCATAGTTCGGCTAGGGGAGTAGCCGAGTCGCGAGCTGGCGGCTTGCTGGAGGGTAGAGGTGGTGAAGGGTGCTCTAGGATGGCGCAAGCCTTTCTCCTCCTTAACTTCAAGTACTATCCACTGCCCCTTCTCGCCTTCGGCTAATATTCGGTCGGCCTCCTTCTTGGTCTCTGGCTGTATCTCGCATTCAGAAACTATCGAGTCCTTGCTCTTCGTTTTCGTCTCGGCAGTGATGACGAAGAAGGTCTTAGGGATGAAGGCTCGGATCTCTCGTTCGCGCTCCATTATTATGCGAAGTGCTGGCGACTGGACTCGGCCTGCAGAGAGGCCATAACGCACCTTCTTCCAGACAAGGCCGGAGAGGTCGTAGCCGACGAGGCGGTCGAGCACGCGCCGCGCTTCTTGGGCTTTCCTCAAATTATCATCAATCTCTCGCGGATGTTGTATGGCTTCCTTAACTGCCTTCTCGGTGATCTCATGGAAGACGACTCGCTTCGGGTGCTTAAGCTCCGCTGCTTCCTTAACGTGCCAGGCGATCGCTTCGCCTTCGCGGTCAGGGTCGGTAGCGAGCAGGACTTCATCGGATTTCTTAGCCAAACTTTTTATTTCAGAGACGACATGCTCCTTGCCTTTGGAAATTTCGTAATGCGGAACAAAGCCGGCTTCAATATCCACCGCTTTCTTGTTGCTCTTGGGCAAGTCGCGTATATGCCCGATACTCGCAACCACTTTATATTTCCCATCCAGATACTTCGAAATAGTTTTCGCTTTGGCGGGAGACTCGACTATAAGGAGCTTCATATTATTAATACTATACTATTACACCGGCAGAACCTCCAAGTTTTCAGATTTAAAATCTGGAAGCCTGCTCGGTATTAGCGTGCTAGTATAATCATGTTATGAGATTTGTGTCAAATTTATTAAAATTTTAAATATAAAAACCGCTCTTAGTTGAGCGGTCTATTTTTATCCTATCTTCTTTCTGTGGATTGGTGCACAGCAGGTCACAGCGCCTTCGTTGGGATTGTAAATTTCGCCGGGATAATATGGCGTGCCTTGGCAGCGTGAGCAAGTCGGGGGGTCGACCCCATGATCCTGTACCTCTTCCGTCTTGAGAAGTATGATCCGGATATCTCCAGTAGATAGTGGTAAGGGTTCGATGAATTTACGATTTACAAAATGGAAGCCCTCCTGGTTAATGATTCCCAGTAGACCGTGTTTTCCTAGATAGACAAAATAAGCGGAGCGAGTGGCATTAAGAACAAATTTGGCCATCTTCTAAGCCTTAATTAGAGCTGCAGGCGTAGTAATCGATCGTATGGAAGCTGGCGGCATGAGTGTAGCGCTTGTTTCGCGGTACCACTTTTGTAAGTAAGACTCGATTGATGACGGACCAGGAAGAAGGCGAGTATATCTCGGCGCCTTACTCTTCTTTGGCATAGGATTTTGTACCAGAATTTTCCTTCGCAAAAATTCCCCAACCTTGCGGGAATAGTCGCTCATATTTTCCATAATATTAGGTTCTCCTTATCTCAATTCACAAAGTTCAACGAGCTTGATTCAGATT
>CAYUNB010000076.1:0-4166 GCA_964446095.1 uncultured Candidatus Saccharibacteria bacterium | reverse complement strand
CTGGATGGTGAGAGCTATGTCCTTAACTTGATCGATACTCCCGGACATGTCGACTTCTCTTACGAGGTCTCCCGTGCTCTCAAGGCTGTCGAAGGGGCTATCTTGCTTGTGGATGCGACTCAGGGCGTGCAGGCACAGACGCTTACAGTATTAGCTATGGCGCGGGAGCTCGGCCTGACGATTATACCTGTTCTTAATAAGGTTGATTTGCCAAGTTCTAATGTGGAAGATGTCAGAGAGGAGATTGTGTCGTTGCTTAATTGCGAACCCGATTCGATTATCGAAACTTCCGGTAAGACTGGCTTTGGCGTCGATAAACTTATAAGGGAGATTATTAAAAGGGTCCCTCCGCCTAAGGAACTTATGCCGGCAAGCGGCAGCGCTCGGGCTCTTGTCTTCGACTTCGAGTACTCTCCTCACCGGGGCATTATCGTCTATATTCGAGTGCTCGATGGTGCGCTGAAGGCAGGAGATAAGATGCTCTTTACGGCTTCTGGCGAGAATTTCGAGATAAGCGAAGTTGGAATTTTCTCACCCGATAAGCGGCCGGCAGATGAGCTCGGTGCAGGTCAGATCGGCTATATAGTCACAGGTATTAAGAAAATCGGCCAGCCGAAGGTGGGCGACACCATAACGAGAGTGAATAAGCCTCTGCCGGCTCTTGCTGGCTACGAAGAGCCTCGCCCGGTCGTCTGGGCTTCCATCTACCCGGAGAGCCAAGATGACTTTCCGATTTTACGCCAAGCTCTCGAGCGGTTGAAGCTCTCTGACTCGTCGTTAACTTACGAAGAGGATCTATCGACCTCTCTTGGCCGCGGCTTCAAGTGCGGTTTCCTCGGCATGCTGCATCTGGAGATTATTACCGAACGCCTTAAGAGGGAATTCGGACTCCAGCTCGTCATAACTTCCCCGACGGTGAGTTATCTGGTGGAGTACCTGTCTGCTAGTTCCTCGACACAGCCCGGAATAAACAAGCGCGAGATGGTACATGCAGCCTCCCTCTTTCCTGACGACAGTGTTAAGAAGAGGGTTTATGAGCCTTGGGTTAAGGCTAAGATCATCACTCCGCCGGAATACCTGGGCGAGGTTATGCAGATGTTCCATGAGCACGAAGTTCAAGTGGGGGCTACCGAGGTGTTCGGCGATCATCGCAACTCGCTCGAGATTCGTATGCCGCTTCGCGAGCTCATGAGGGGCTTCTTCGATAAGTTAAAGAGCGTCTCGTCTGGTTTCGCCTCGCTATCCTATCAGCTCGATGGTATGCAGGAAGCCGATGTCGTCAGGCTCGACGTTATTATCGGCGATGAGATCTTTCCCTCATTCAGCCGGGTTATCTCGCGCCGGGTTGTGACTGAAGAGTGCGAGAAGACCGTCGACAAGCTGAAGGCCGCCTTGCCTCGCCAGATGTTCGACTTCAAGATCCAAGCTAAGGCTATGGGCAGAATTATCGCCTCGCGTTCCGTCTCTGGAATGAAGAAGGATGTAGCCGGCTATCTGTACGGCGGTGATATAACAAGAAAAATGAAGCTTCGCGAGAAGCAGAAGAAGGGCAAGAAGAAGATGGAGAAGCTCGGTAAGGGTAATATCAATATTCCCCAGGACGTCTTTCTGAAGGTAATGAAGAATTAGGAGTACAGATTCGGCATATAGAGGAGTATCATACTAATCGCGATGGCGAAGCAGATAACTCCCCAGAGGATGTTGATCTTTTTCCTATTTGATTTTTTGAATAACATTGTGGCTGAATTATCGTTATACTATAATACTTTAGTGAGGGATTTACAAGAAAGGAAGAGGTGGAAACAGCTGCTCTACTCGCCTGCAACATTTATAATTTTGCTTGTTATCACCGGACTTCTGGTTAATGCCGACTACAATATTTACAAAAAGAGCGAGATCGCTAAGATTAATAGGCAGCAGTCAGATACTCGTCTTGCCGCACTTCAGGCTAAAAGCCAGAACTTAAATGCCGAACTGGCTAAGCTGAAGACTGATCGCGGTATCGAGGAGGAGCTGCGCGATAAATTCCAGATAACGAAGGAGGGTGAGGAGGACTGGGTGGTTGTAGATAGCAATAAGCCGGCGATGCCCACCTCATCAGCCAGGCAAGACGAGGATTATTGGCAGGAAATCAAGAAATTTTTCGGTAATTGAAATATTTTATAGGAAAGCGGGTATGGTTTAGCGGTAGAATGCGACCTTCCCAAGGTGAGAAGCGAATACTTGGAGCTTCGCAAGACCTTTTGAGATAGATTTGAGCTTGTGCGAAAATATATCCAAAAGGTATACTGATCCCGTAGGGATGAGACGCGGTCATAGTTTAGTGGTAAAATGAGTGCTTCCCAAGCATTAGATGGGGGTTCGATTCCCCCTGACCGCACAGTGTTTAATTCTTTTATATGAAAATTATCGTCGCTTCGAAAAATCCAGTTAAGATGAATGCCGCTTTAAGCGGTTTCTGTCAGATGTTCCCGGGAGAGAACTTTGAGATCGAGGGCGTATCGGTCCCTTCAGGAGTCTCTGATCAGCCGATGAGCGACGATGAGACGCTGCGCGGCGCACTGACAAGAGTCGAGAACGCTTCTGCTTCTGCCCTCGGCGACTACTGGGTCGGTATGGAGGGCGGGGTTGAACATGTGAATGGCGAGATGCACTCCTTCGCGTGGATCGTCGTTAAATCTGCCGGAGGAAAGATTGGTAAGGGGAAAACTGGTACATTCATCTTACCGCCCAAAGTATCCGAACTTATTCAGCAAGGGATGGAGCTCGGCGATGCCGACGATGCCGTCTTCGGCATGAAGAATTCTAAGCAGCAGAATGGCGCTATCGGCATTCTAACCGGCGACCTCGTCGGCCGGGCGGAGCATTATGACCGCGCCGTAGTTTTAGCCCTCATACCCTTCAAGAACGAACATCTCTATTGACATCAGTTATTATTAATATTATATTTATCTTTGGTTCTCGAACATAATATACTCAATAGAGGCAAGGAGGTGCAGCATGGCAGGTAAGTTATCTACACAGATCAGGAAGCTTACGACTAAGAAGAAAAGGAAGGCGAACGACTATACAAGCGATGAGATGAAGGTGCTAGAAGAAGCAGGGTTGGGGTTCATCTGTACTGTAGGGGGACCTAACCGAGGGAGTCCTACTAACTTCGAAGATATTTTTGTCTTCTATGATGAATGTAAGTAGCTAGATAGAATCTAGAGAGATCCCGGCGTGAGTCGGGATTTAAATTTAATGGCTTTCATAAAAAACAAAGAAGACTTCAAATGCGAGAATTGCGGCTTTTTAGTTGCCGGAGATGGCTATACTAATCACTGCAGAGAGTGCTTGTGGAGTAAGCATGTAGATATTGACCCGGGCGACCGGCTTGAGACTTGCTGCGGCTTGATGAAGCCGATAGGGTCAGATAAGCGCGGTGGGGAAGAGGTTCTTATACACGAATGCATCAAGTGCGGTAAGGTGCGCCGCAATAGGTTGTCAAAAGGCGATAATTACGATAAAGTAATTGCACTTGCCGCAAGGTAATAGATATTGCCCCTGTAGCTCAATGGATAGAGCAATCCCGTCCTAAGGGAGAGATGGAGGTTCGATTCCTTTCAGGGGCATAGAGCGCAGCGAATATGGTACTGAAAGGAATCGAACCCGAAGGGGGTCGGGGAAACTGTGGTTTCCCCGTGGAGGAAGGATTGGGAAAACCGAGGGTTTCCCAGCTGGTTCGATAGCGAAGCGTCCTTTCAGGGGCATAAATTATCTGCTATAATTCAATAATGGACGACAAAGAAATGAACGAGCTTCTGGAGCTGACTCGCGAGAACAATAAGATCCTTCGCGGCATGCAGCGTTCGGCCCGGGTTAATAGAGTCTTTAAATTAATATACTGGGGGCTCATTATCGCCTCCTTTGTCGGCACATATTATTACATCCAGCCTTATCTTGATCAAGTCTTGAAATTGTACAACCAAGCCTCCTCGACTCTTAATGATGTGAAGAGCAAGGCGAGTCAGATACCCGACTTCAGTAAGACGCCTGGTGCGGCTGACATTGTGAATCAGCTTGACTCGATGACCAAAAAACAATAACCTTATAGAAACAAGTTATATTTGCCGAGGTAGCTCAGTTGGTAGAGCATGTGCCTGAAGAGCATGGGGTCGCCGGTT
>CAYUNB010000075.1:0-4212 GCA_964446095.1 uncultured Candidatus Saccharibacteria bacterium | reverse complement strand
TTTAACTATCGGCCGGCTTGTAAGGGCTACCTTCGGTAAAAAAAGCTTCCGATCTTTCGGCGAGATGACTAAGCACGGCAGTAGCGCCATAACCAAACTAGGTACTTTCAAAAAGCTTCGCCAAGAGGCTTTAAGCAAAAAGGCAAAAGAAAACTAGCCCCGCCGTTTACTATTTGACATATTCCGCTGATTTGTGTTCAATATTTAGATGTTTGGCGGATTTAAGATAAAGACTGAGATGAAGCCGGCGGGCGATCAGCCCAAGGCTATTGCCGCACTCTCGGAGGGGCTAAAGAAAGGGTTTCGCCACCAAACGCTCTTCGGCGTAACAGGTTCGGGTAAGACCTTCACTGCTGCCAACGTTATCGCTAAGGTGGATAAGCCGACCCTCGTTATCGCTCATAATAAAACTCTGGCTGCCCAGCTAGCCCAGGAGTATCGAGAGTTTTTCCCCGACAATGCAGTGCACTACTTCGTCTCCTATTACGACTACTACCAGCCAGAGGCGTATATGCCGATCACCGATACGTATATAGAGAAGGATGCTAAAATTAATGAGGAGATCGACCGCCTGCGCCACGCCTCGACTCAGGCTCTGCTTACTCGCCGTGATGTCATCATCGTCGCCTCTGTCTCCTGCATCTACGGCTTAGGTAGTCCGGAGGATTATGAGAACGAGAATTTAAAGATCGTCGAAGGCCAGGAGATCTCTCGCAAGGCTCTTTTCGAGAAGCTGGTCTCCATCCACTTCCAGCGCACCAACTCTGATCTCACGCCCGGTACTTTCCGCTCGCTCGGCAACAATATTGAGATCATGCCGACAGGAGAGAAGGCGATATTCAACATTAATATAGACATAAGCGGTGGAGGCAGCCGCATCGGCGGTATCCTGAAGCTCGATCCCGTCTCAATGCAGCTTATTGATCGGCTCGACTACTTCTACCTTTTCCCCGCCAAGCACTTTCTTACCAATAAAGATCGGAAAAGAGCGGCGCTAAAATCTATCAGAGCTGAACTGACCAATAGGTTGAAGGAGCTCAAGAAGGCCGGCAAGATACTCGAAGCTGAGCGCTTGAAGCGCCGCACGAGCTACGACCTCGCCATGATTGATGAAGTTGGCTATTGCTCCGGCATCGAGAACTATTCCCGCCACTTAGCCGGACGGGTGGCTGGCTCACCGCCGGATACGCTGCTCTCATACTTCCCGCACAAGGCTGACGGTACTCCCGACTTCTTGACCATTATAGATGAATCACACGTCACTGTACCGCAGCTCGAGGGTATGTACGCAGGCGACCAGTCTCGCAAGAGGACTCTCATCGAACACGGCTTTCGTTTGCCTTCAGCACTTGATAATCGACCGCTCACCTTCGACGAGTTTAACGAACGTGTCGGGCAGATAATCTATACATCCGCAACGCCTGCTGATTATGAACGAGTTGCATCAGAGCCGCCGATGGGCCAGATTGTCGAACAGATCATCCGTCCGACCGGGCTGATTGACCCGGAGATAGTCGTCCGGCCGATCGTGCCGAAGGGCGAGTATAAAGGGCAGATCCAAGACTTCATGAAGGAGGTTAACGATACCGTCGGTAAAGGCTACCGAGTTATCGCCACGACCCTGACCAAGAAGATGGCCGAGGAGCTTTCGATCTACTTGAAGGAGAAGGGGATTAAGGCGGAGTACCTACATAGCGATATCAAGACGATAGAACGCATTCAGATCTTGACTGATTTCCGCAAAGGCAAGTTCGACTGCTTGGTCGGCGTGAACCTCCTGCGAGAGGGGCTCGACCTGCCGGAGGTGGCGCTCATCGGTATACTCGATGCCGACAAGGAAGGCTTCTTACGCTCGGAATCATCGCTTATACAGACCATCGGCCGCGCGGCTAGGAATATCTACGGCCGAGTTATTCTGTATGCCGACAATATTACCGGCTCGATGAAAGCAGCTATGGACGAGACGGAGCGTCGCCGCAAGCTCCAGATGGATTACAACAAGGAGCATGGCATCACGCCAAAAACGATTATTAAATCTATCAAAGATATTACTGAAGGGATGGAGTCGAAGCACGCCAAGACTGTTAACGCCCTGCTCGACCTTGACCGTTCCGTTTTCGCCAAAGATCCCAAGGCTCTTCTTAAAGAGAAGGAGCGGCAGATGAATGAGGCCGTCAAGGTGCTCGACTTCGAGACAGCCGCAATCCTCCGCGACGAGATCAAGGTGCTGACGGAGATGGAGAAACGTAAAGTTGACTAAATCACCAATACCTGGCAATATACAGCCGGTATCTTGGTTCCTTGAAAGGAGGCATTAGAGATGAAGTATTGTCCTAAGTGTGCACTCACACTTCAGCCGAATAGCGAAGGTCTTAGGGCTTGCGAGTGCGGCTATATCAACTATGAGTCGCCGGTTGGAGTAGTTGTTAGCGTGATTCCGCAAGGAAAGGGGATCGTGCTAGTCCTACGAGGCGAAGAGCCGCAAGCCGGCAAATGGTGCCTGCCTTGCGGATTCATCAACAGGAGAGAGGGTCCGGTCAAGGCAGGTATCAGAGAGAACAGAGAGGAGACTGGACTCATTACAGTACCTAACAAGCTGCTCGGATTCCATGCTGATATTAAGAAAAATCTCATCCTGCATGCACTGCTCTGTAAGGTTGTCGGCGGATCGGTTTCAGAAGCGACTGTTACGGATACTGTTGCTGTCGGTGTCTTCACTGAGAGGAAGTGGCTGCCGCAGATCGCCTTTCCTGTACACGAGAAGCTTGTCAACGACTGGTTTGACGGCAAGATCGTATTCGCAGAAGAGGATGAGGTCTTCGAGACGGAGTGGAGCTAATCGGCATGAAGATCATCCTCGGTTCACAGTCTGAAGGACGTAAGAAGGTACTCAAGGCCATGGGCTATGAATTCGAAGTAATGCCGGCCAACATCGACGAGAAAGCTGTGCGCTTCGATGACCCAGTCATGCTAACTCTTGAGCTCGCTAATCGTAAGGCTGACGCTCTGGCACAACGCCTAAAGCCGCCGGCTCTGCTCATCACTGCTGACCTTGTGGCTATCTCGAAGGGGCAGATTCAAGAAAAGCCGCTCTCTGACAAAGAGGCTCTTGAGATGCTGACATCTCTTTCCGGCGGCCATGTCGAGACCGTGACCTCTGTGGTTGTGATGGATCTTGAAACGGGCTTCCGAGCTTATAATTACGACATCGCTTCTATCTACTTCAAACAAATTCCTGGTGAGGTTATCGATAGGTATGTGCGGAGCGGCGATCCTTTCTACCATGCTGGCGCTTTCGACCATGAGCATCCGCTCCTAGCTCCCTATGTCGAGAAGATCGAGGGCGAGCCGGAGAGTATCACCGGCCTGCCGAAAACAATGACGCAACAGATGATCCAGAGTGTCTTGAAATACACCGGTAAGAAGGGGGTGAAGTCGTAATGCCCACTGCGCTCTTCGGGATGGGTCTCGGTTCTTTGTTCGCTCTTCTTTGCACCGATTCAGACAAGATCGGTAAGGTGCTCTCACGAACGGGTATAGCCCTCGCATTCCTGGCCGCAGCCGCGGTCGCTAAGTATCTGGGACTCTAAAAGTTACCCCGCCAGCCAGCGGGGTTTTATATATCTATTTGCCTTTTTAATAATGTGATGTATAGTGTGGGGATGGCCAAAGAGTCTAAATACGAAAAATCCGATAAAATAATCGTCAAAGGGGCAAAAACTCACAACCTCAAGAACATTACCGTGGAGATGCCTCGAGACAAGATGGTTGTCTTCACTGGTCTTTCCGGCTCGGGTAAATCTTCCCTTGCCTTCGACACCATTTTCGCCGAGGGGCAGCGTCGCTATGTCGAATCTCTTTCCTCCTACGCGCGCCAGTTCTTGCGCCAGTTCCAGAAGCCCGACGTTGATGAGATCATCGGCCTCTCACCAGCTATCTCTATAGATCAGAAGAGCCACTCTTCCAACCCGCGCTCGACAGTCGCGACCATCACCGAGATTTATGATTATCTTCGCGTCTTCTTCGCCCGTATCGGTGTACCGCACTGTCTCATCTGCGGCCAGGAGATCAGGCGTCTCTCTAACGACGAGATTGTCGACTTCATCATCGACAAGATTAAGAAGCATGACTTGAAGGGAAAGGCAGAGCAGGTCTCGCGCGTCATGATCTTCGCACCGGTCGTCCGTGGCCGGAAAGGGGAGTATTACCAGC
>CAYUNB010000074.1:0-4360 GCA_964446095.1 uncultured Candidatus Saccharibacteria bacterium | reverse complement strand
TCATGATCGACCCTAAGCGAGTTGAGCTCACACTCTAGAATGGCATTCCGCACCTTCTGACACCGGTCATCAACGATCCAAAGAAAGCCATTATGGCTCTCAAGTGGGCAGCGAAAGAGATGGAAAGACGCTATAACATTCTTGAGCAATGCCAAGCCCGCGATATCAACTCGTACCATAAGAGCCTCGAGGAGAAGTCGACAGATAATAAAGAGGATGGTTCGGATGCAAAAGAGAGCATGCCATATATTGTCATCATTATCGACGAGCTGGCAGATATTATGACCGCTTATCCGAGAGAACTTGAGGCCGCTATCGTCCGTTTAGCTCAGATGTCCCGCGCCGTCGGTATTCATATAATATTGTCGACTCAGAGACCCTCGGTAGAAATCATCACCGGCTTAATCAAAGCCAACGTACCCTCAAGGATAGCTCTCCAGGTGCCTTCCCAGATAGACTCGAGGACAATCCTCGACATGCCGGGTGCGGAGAAGCTCCTTGGTGCAGGCGACATGCTCTACCTAACAAGCGACACATCTAAGCCAGTACGCGTACAGTCGGGTTATATCTCGGAAGGCGAGGTTAAGAAGGTTGTTAAATACTTAATCGAGAAGTATAAGGAGGATCTGCCTGACGAAATTAACATAACCGAAGCTGCAGATGGTTCATCGGGCAGCGGACTCGACTTCGGCGGAGGTGAAGATGGCGACGGAGAGGACGACGAGATGTACGAAGAGGCTCGAGAGCTCGTCATTAAGATCGGCAAGGCCTCAGCATCGCTCTTACAGAGAAAGCTTAAGTTGGGTTATGCCAGAGCCGCAAGAATAATCGACATGCTTGAAGAGCGCGGAGTGATCAGCCCAGGTGAAGGTGCCAAGCCCCGAGAGGTCTATCAGAAAGAGTCGCTAGGTCCGGTCCAAACTGAAGAAAACCTTATATATTCAGAAGAAAGCGCAGAGTCTGACCAAGAAGAAGAAATCTGACGTGAGAGATAAACTGAACCAAAATATCAGAATGTTTCTCATTAGTGCTGTCTGCATAACAGTTTTCGGCTATGCGCTTTATGAAGCTCGATTCCTAATAAGCGGTCCGGAATTAACGATTTTATCGCCTAAAAATAATAGTAGTGTCAGCGAACCGCTCCTACCCATCAAAGGTGTGGTAAAAAATATATCAAGCCTAGAGGTTGACGGCCGGGCACTCCTGATAAGACAGGACGGCTCCTTCGATGACAAGTTGCTATTGCTAAATGGCTATAATACAATACAGGTCAAGGTTAAAAATAAGTTCGGCCAGGAAAACAGCAAGATCTTAGAGATTACGCTCGCCCCGCCGGCATAATCCAAAAATATGGCTAAAAAAGCACCCGTGGAGAAGGAGGTAAGCAGCAACATCGCTAACACGATCAAAAATATCCAGACCAAGTTCGGCGAAGGTGCCATCATGAAGCTCGGTGAGAAACCCAAGGTGAATGTAGACGCCATTCCGACTGGTTCCGTCGGACTTGATATCGCTCTCGGAATCGGCGGCATGCCGCGCGGCAGGATTATCGAAGTGTATGGTCCGGAATCCTCCGGTAAGACCACTCTCGCCCTTCATGTGGTAGCGGAAGCTCAGAAGGCCGGCGGCGTCTGCGCCTTCATCGATGCCGAGCACGCTATGGACCCGGACTATTCTAAGAAGCTTGGGGTGAAAATCGACGAACTCCTTATCTCCCAGCCCGATAACGGCGAGCAGGCGCTGGAAATCGCAGAGAGTTTGATCCGTTCCGGCGAGATCGACGTCGTGGTGGTTGACTCTGTCGCGGCACTGACTCCGAAGGATGAGATCGAAGGCGATATGGGTCAGACACACGTCGGCAAGCAGGCCAGGCTGATGTCGCAAGCGCTCCGCAAACTGACAGCCATCGTCGCCCGTTCGAAGACCGTCGTCATTTTTATCAACCAGATCCGCATGCAGATCGGCGTCATGTTCGGCAATCCAGAGACCACCCCCGGTGGTAAAGCACTGAAGTTCTATTCATCTGTCCGCATCGATATCCGCCGCATCGCACAGATCAAGAAAGGCGAAGACGTCGTCGGCTCGCGCACTCGCGCTAAAGTAGTAAAGAATAAGGTTGCCGCGCCATTCAAGGTGGCTGAATTCGACATCATCTACAATGAGGGCATATCTCCGGAGGGCGAAATTATCGCGCTCGGTGAGAAGCTCGGCGTAGTCACCAAGTCCGGCACCTCTTATAACTACGGCGAGGAGAAGCTCGGCCGCGGCTACGACGCCACTCGTACATTCCTCAAAGAAAACCCTGATCTGCGAAATAAAATCCTCAAGGACGTAAGGGAGAAGATGACATTGCAATAAAAATATAAAAAGCCCCGCAGAAGCGGGGTTTTTCTTTAAGATGGTATAGGCAAACCTGTATCGTAAGGATCCTGTGCCAGATCGATCAATTCCCTCAACTCTTCATCCGAAAGAGGCTCGACAGGCTTCGGCTGGCGTCTTTGTTCTGCAGTCTTCAACCTAATCAGCTCCGACTTTTTGAGATGCTCTGCCCAGCGAAGTTTAAGCCGAGGGAGTTCATCTGGGTGGGCGCAAGGTGTCCCGTTAGCTAAAAGCTCTAGTTTTATATCTTCGGGAAGATCCTCTGTTGAGACCAAAATAATTGTAAGGGGTCTATAACCAGCTGACAGATAGCTACTCTTCTTGCTAAACGCAGCTTGCATATACTCCGAGATACAACCAACGGGTACGTATAGAATATGAAAGATGCCCCTTACGTTACCGCAACTAGGATCTATGCCAGCCAACTTTTCTAAAGAGTCTAATTCGATGATAGTCAGTTTAGAACCATCACTATTATTATCTTCGGCCATCTGAAACCTTCTCCTTTACGCCCAAAGCCTTCCTTTCTGCTTTCGACAACTTAGCAATCGCTGATGCCTTCAATGCATCCTTACGAGCTTTCTCTCGTTTCTTCTCCTCTTTTTTCCTCTTTTCTTCAGCCTCCTCGGCCTCCCGCTTTGCATCAAACTTCTTATGTTTTTTCCACCAACTCAAAAGTTCTCCATTTTCAACTTTGTCTATTACTTCCGCCTTCTCCTCTGATTCTAGATGCTTACAAAGTCCGCAAAGCAACCTGGTAACCTGGTCGAGTTTTCTCTTAGCCTCCTTGAGTTCGGCGTCTGAAGCTGAAGACTCTGAACCCCACATGTAGTCATTTCTACAGCCCATAAAAGCGCCCTCCTTTTTCTTTCAAGGAACTTAATCCGACCTACTAAACCCAATAGGTCGCCTCCTTGCGGCTGGTGAAATCCTGGAGAAGCATGAGAGCGAAGATGGCTCCAGTGAAGATCGAAGCCTGAACTATGAAATGAGTGTGGAGCATAGCCGAAGCGAAGAAGAAGTAAGTAGCCTTAAGGTCGGCTAAGCTTGGCATATTCTGAAGGACCCTCTCCACGAAGACATGCTGCTTGAACTGCCAAACAGAAGCCAGAAGTATCAGAGACTTAACCACCCGAGGGCTTGTGGCCTTGCGGAGTGCCCAGATAGTGTAAGCTCGCCTCATTACTCTTGTTTTTAGATTAGCCATATTGTTTAAATTTATACTGTCATTTTCGCCTTTTTAAACTCCTTCTTCGCCCGGCAGATCCTTGTCTTGATAGCACCGACAGATACACCCTCCTCATCGGCGATCTCCTTCTGCGGTACGCCATCGATAAAGTAGCGCTTCAGGACGTGGCCGAGATTATCCGGAATCCTCGAGATAATAGAAGCTACGTAATCCCGCAACGACTCCTTCTCGAACTCCTGGCTCTGAAGATCTGGCAAGACCTCATAAAACTCAGGCCCCAAATCCACTCGACTTGCTACACCCTTCTTCAACTTCTGGTAGTGAGTGAAGGTTACATTGAGAAGAATTTTATAGGCCCAAGACTTGAAGCTTGCGCCCTCCTGCGGCTGAAAGCGAGCGGCATTCATATAGATGCGAGTGAAAGCTTCTTGGACAATATCCTCTGCTTCCTCCTGGCCGTGTACGATCCTTACAGCCTTCCTGATGAAAGCCTCTTCATAACGGTCGACAATTATGCCGAAAAGGCTCGGCTGCTTGATGGAAAGCGCCAGAATCTCCTCATCTTTCTTGCCATTTATGGCTGAATTATCGAAATCATCCAAAAGCATATACGTCAAATATAGACTAAAAAATGCGGACTATCAAGTATAACTAGACTGAGCGGAAATAGGTAACAGAAGAGATAAGGCGTGAGCGAAGACGGCCGCAGAAATCTTTTGCTCGGTTCCGAGCCGGGTCGAGGAAAAAGTTTCGAGGACAAGCGAGTCTTCCGCAGGAAGAAGACGAGCGGTC
>CAYUNB010000073.1:0-4439 GCA_964446095.1 uncultured Candidatus Saccharibacteria bacterium | reverse complement strand
ACCTGCAAGGTTAAGTCTGGCTTCTCTAAGATAGAGATTGCCTCTGACTTCGCCTCACTTGGCGAACTGGTCCACTGGGTCCAGGAGAATCTCTTTATCGTCCAGGCTCAAGTAGCCGGCGCCGACAAAGTTATGGACCACTCTAAGGTGGCGACTATGGAAGATATCGTCGATAAGATCGAGAAGCTTTTGCCTCCGATCAAGACTTTCTTCATCGCTGGCGGCGATGAACTCTCTGCTACGTTCGACTTCGCTCGCACTCTAGCTCGCCGGGCCGAGAGGCGAGTCGTCGGCGTTGTCGACGAGGGCACTGTTAAACTTGCCCCGGAAACTCTCGCTTTCCTCAACCGCCTTTCGTCTTTACTCTATGCTCTCGCTAGACTTTGTAATCATAAATCTGGTATAAAAGAGCTTAGCCCGCGCTATCAATAAGCGGGCACAGACATGGTGCTTATGGTGTAATGGTTAGCACAGGAGCCTGTGGAGCTCCTAGCATGGGTTCGAATCCCATTAAGCACCCACGAAAAAGTCCCGCTTGTCGGGGCTTTTTACGTGGGTGCTTAAAGCAAGGCAACTGCTTGCCTTGCGGTGGGATTCGAAGAGGTTCTCCGTTATTTTTGAAGAGCTTTGCTCTGAAAAAATCGGAAACCTGAACCGTTCATGTAATGAAAGAATCCCATTAAGCACCCTAGTAGTAATCTCACTGATAATATCTTTCGCCTAGGCTGTAAAATCAGTTCGAACTTGGTATAATTTAAGTTATGAGAATCATTAAACGTGACGAAAATGTATTAGTTATTAGGTCGCCCAAGCTTTATTTTGGTCTGAGTCTTGGTCTGACATGTTGGATTTTTGGTATTCTCAGTTTTTATCTTTTGGATCAGCAGTCAGCATTGGAGTTTTCTGTTTCACTTTTCCTTGTTGGCCTCCTCTTTATTTTTTTAATTAGAGTAATTACAATGACCATCGATCGTTCAAAAAAGATTATACACATTGTTGACAGGGGAATAATTACAAAGAGCGCCCAATATAATTTTAGTCAAATAAATCATATGAATGTTATCAGGGGCAAAAATATGGGCAGAAGGTATATTAATGGTCATTTTTACTTAATCCTAAATGATAACACCAATATAGAAGTAGCCTCTATCTCTAGCGACCTAGCAGTTTACGGTATTGATGACATCGTCAAGACTATAAGAGATTTCACAGGAATTTCTTATAGCGGACCTTCCGATAATCCCTCTCACTAATTCTGCATCACAGTTATGCAAAAATTCCTCATAATTATCGACGGTCCTATGGGCTCTGGAAAGACGACTATTGGTAAACTTCTCCATCAGAAACTTAAGCGCACTGCTATTTTAAGTACCGATGGGATAAAGTGGTTTATATCTGATTTTGAAAGAGGGGAGAGAGATAATAAAATTAGCGCCGCAGTTCTTATGCAGATGGCCAAAGAGTATATTAAACATGGTATCAATATACTTTTACCGCAAGGCTTTTGGAAGAAGGAGTTTGTCGAACCCTACATTAAATTAGCAGAAGAAAATAATCTTAAAACTTTTATATATCATCTCGAGGCACCGAAAGAAGTTTTACTTGATCGTATCGATAATAGACCTCTGAATCCATTAGCAACTTCTCCAGTGCCTAAGGAGAGGGTGTTAAATAATTTGAAAACTTGGGAGGAAAACAGATATCAAATAGGAAAGACTTTCAAGACTCATGAATTAAAGCCTGAAGAGGTTGTGCACCTGATTCTTAAAGACCTAGAGCAGGGTTAAACTTGCCACCCGCTCTAAAATAAACTAGCCTTTTAGTAGGGTCTATTTAATTGTTCTTCGACACAGGAGGTTGTCTTGCCCGAAAAGGTTGGCTCCGAACATAAACTCGATATCCAGTTTCAAGGCAATGTCTATGAAGTTACAGACATGGCTGGCTACAGCATCGAATATCTGAAGACGTTTCTTGTTCAGAATGGTCTGTCGGTGAAAGATGCTAAGGTCACGATCTTTTCCGCTGGCCCCAATGAATCAGATCCCTCGGCCATCCTTGGGAAGACTGTCGGGGTCTTGCCGCAAGGAATGGTTGACGGTAAGTTCAGGATTCTACAGGGTGTTGCTATTAAGGTTACCGACAAGTATGTTTTATCTGAGAAAGATCTGATTGTAGACTTCTCGGAATAGTAATGTATATCAAAGACTTGTCTCTTCACCCCTTGTTCGGTGTGGCCGGTTATAAGGCGATCGGATATCTTGAGGGTGAGTACCAGAAGGGGAGTGTTCCATCGGGTTTCATAGAAAAACTCGCAACGATCTCAGATAAGATTTTCAGTACTCATGGCTGGCACGACTGTCCGTACTGTCGAAATGCTAAATCAAGTTCTGATATTGCGGTCGGTGGCTACGTGTGGCCCCAAATGTTGTCACATTATGTTAAGGTCCATAACTATCAGCCGCCGCAGGAGTTTATCGACTTCGTTATGAATTACGTGAAGCCGAAGAAGAGTAAGAAACCGTTTCGCAGGGTTAAGCTGCCGGACTTTGATTTCTAGTAATATCTCACCCAGGCTAAAAGCTTGGGCATTTTTATTCTTTAAATTGTCCTATAGGGTTATATTGACATTAATCTAATTAATTGTAATATCACAAATAGTTAATAAGTTCATTGAGAAAGAGACAAAGGAGGCTGTCTGTGAAGTTCAAGGAAGTTCCTTTTGAAACACTCAAGCAGGGCGACAAGCTCATTTGGAATAGACAAAAATATAAGATTAACGAACTATATTCAAGAACTTGCATTGTGATCTGTAGAGAAGATGGTACAGGTGAATGCTTGTTTGAATACGATAAGATGCGAGATTATGATACATCTAGTTTGTACTCGGAGAGTCTAGGTGAGGCTGACTACATTGGCCAATGAACGTATCTTAGGCACGAAGTTCAATAACCAAACACTAGCTGACAATGGAAACTCATGAAGCTAGAGAGGCTCTCGTCAAACTTTTACAGATGGCATATTCAGGCGAACGTGCAGCCTACGAGGCGTATGAAGGCCATAAAATATCGGTCTTATGGTGGGGAGAATTCGCGGACATAGAAGAGATCCAGTCCGAAGAACTTCAGCACATTTATAGTGTTAGTGATATGCTCGACGAGATGGGCGAGGCAATAGATACGAGGCGCGAGTCCCGCATGGAATTTATCGGGATGTTGGTAGGCATCGCTTGTCGTATCGGAGCATGGTTACCCTTCGGCTGGTTCTTGGCCATGTACGGAGCTGGGAAGCTCGAGGCGAGTAATGTCCTAGAATATGAGCACGCCGCGAAATACGCGTCGTTCTGTGGCTACGATAGGTTCGTACCAGAGCTCATGGAAATGGCCGAGACTGAGCGCCGGCATGAAAAATATTTCCGTGAAAAGGTCGAGAGTCACTTCCTGTCATCGGTGATCCCTATTTGGAGGCGGCCTGAAGGGTAGGTTAGATAAGCGCACTTGCCAGTGCGCTTTTATAATTGCCAGTATTTATTGACAAATACACTTTATAAGATAATATGTTTTCGGCTCTATACGATTTTAGGAACTTTGAAAGGGGTACAGTATGCCACCATGTTACATTGCTCTCGACGTCGAAGCGGCCGGCGGCAAGCTCGGCCACCACAGCACACTTTCTTTGGGTGCCTGTGTTGTCAGACCGGAGCCGCTCTCCTTTGAGCAAGCTTCGGAGAAGGGCCTTGTCTTCTACGCTGAGCTTAAGCCAGAGTATATGAGGAACTGGGATATCGATGCTATGCGCGTTGGCTGCTCGCATCTCGTCTGTCTGGAAGAGCTACGCAAGGAAGACCCGAGGTACGATTCGAAGAGTCCGGCCTTCGACTGCTTGCTGGTGCTTAACCATATGAAGGATGTCTGTGAATCGGGACCCGATGCAATAGCACGTCTCGAAGCTTGGATCGATACGGTCGCAAGAGGCAGAGATGTCATCGGCGTTACCGATACCGTCTTCTTCGATTCCGGCCACTTCAACCTCTGCTTTGGCCTCTACTCGCGTAAACTCGGAATATCGCCCTTCGGCTGGGGTGGCCTGGACATGGCCTCCCTCTATAAGGGTTACTCCCGGCAGCCGTATGCAAGGCTGAAGGATCTCGGTATTAAAGATGATCGCGCCAAGCCCCATCGGGCTGATCACGACGCTGCCTATCAGGCTCGTATCGCCAGTAAGCTCATCTTCGAGAAGATGAGCTGGTAAGAGTTAGCCCCCGCTCTGCGGGGTTTTTAATTTGCCTTTACATATAACCTGTGGCATAGTTTAAATCTATGGAAAACAATATTAGTGAATATCAATCTGAAAATATCGAAAGGACTTGGGTTCTTTTCGGCATTTTCTTTTTTGTCATTATTGGCTTGGGCTTTTTCTTTTCAGATGCGTACGGTGACTTC
>CAYUNB010000072.1:0-4485 GCA_964446095.1 uncultured Candidatus Saccharibacteria bacterium | reverse complement strand
TTTTGGGACCGTTTACTGGGATGGGAGAGAAGTCGGAGTGTTCCTTAAGATTTTTTATTTCCCCTAAGTTGCGGATGCTCGTGACGAGGGCGACCTTATCCGCTGCTGGTATTCGTTCTAAGGCTCTACGGGCGAGCTCGCCAAGACCGAGGTTCGTCCTGATCTCGGTAGCTATCTGTATCATATTGGCCCTGGAATGATCCAAGCCTCTCTCTGTCGCTTCGTAGCGCACTTCGTCGGACGTCGAGTAGCTCTTTAGTCCATACTTCTGGCAGATATAATCGGCCACTGTATCCTTGCCGGATGCCAGCGTACCCGTTATGCCGATGATATTTTTCTTAGCCATAAATTTTTTAAGACGGTCTGACTATGGAGCCTATTTCGGGATCAAGCGCCTTACCCATATCTTCGATAGCGACCACTTTAATATTCAGCTTATTCTCCTTGGCCATTCCGATAGCTGCGGCGTCGGCTACATTCAATCCTCTCTCCAGAACCTCTGTGCAGCTTATTTCGGCGATAAATTCAGCTTTCCTATCATGCTTCGGGTCGGCAGTATAGACTCCGTCAACGCCATTCTTAGCCATGATGAGCATCTCTGCTCCGATCTCAAGCGCTCGCTGCACAGCGCAGGTGTCGGTCGTGAAGTATGGTGCGCCAAGTCCGGCGGCGAAGATTATAACCCTCCCCTTTTCGAAGTGCCTTTCCGCGCGCTTCAAGATGAACTGCTCGCATATCTGCGGCATAGCGATAGCCGTCATGACTCGTGCTTGAATGCCGCGAGATTCGAAGTAGTCCCGAAGCACGAGCGCGTTTTGAATGGTAGCAAGCATGCCGACGTAGTCGGCTGTGGCGCGCTCTACGCCTAAGTTGCCGGAGAGGTCTTTGCCCCTGAAGATATTACCTCCGCCGACGACTATACCCACCTGGTGGCCGAGTCCCTGCAGAGACTTGATTTGGTCTGAGACCATGTGTAGGCGGTCGTGGCCGTACTTCTTTTCACCCTCGGCGAGTCCTTCGCCAGACAGTTTTATAACTAAAATCATTGATTTGATTATATCATGAAGACAGGTGTCCAATTAGTTGACAAAGCAATATTATATATTTACCATTTACTGAGATCGTGATCTTAGAAATACAAGGAGGTTGTTGCAGTGAGGTCTGCCCTGTTTCGCACCTTAGCCTTATTGGTCGCATTCTTCTCTTTGCCATATTCTTATGCTGAGGATCTTGCCGGACCCTTTGCTAAAGATATCAAGTATCTGGCTATACATCATACTGAGGTAAGAGCCTCCGAATGCGGAAGCCAGTTTGAGGCGGTTAATGAGTATCACCGGCGGAAGTGGGGCAATCAGTCGTTCTTGCGCAAGTGGGGCGGATACAACGCCTTCATCGACGTTGATGGGACGCTGACTTGGTATCGGCTATACGGAGAGAAGTCAGCTGCTCAGCTGGCTCACAACTTTGATACGCTTTCCATCTGCATGGCCGGCAACTTTAATGTCGATATGCCGGAAGCCTGCCAAATAAAAAGTCTCGTTAAGTTTCTGTATGCACACCCAGGTCTTACAATCGTTTTCCATCGCGATCTTGCGGATCGCACCTGTCCGGGGACGAAGCTCGACAAACAATGGCTTAAGAAAGTTTTGGAAGAGGGTCGACCGCCTGGCGCCGCCGCACTTAACGTGCACCTGGGCAGACCGAATCTCTCCGCAGACGACTCCGTCTTAAGGGAGAGAGAACATGCAGAGGCTCGCGAGAAGTATAAGGAGATCTGCCTCTCTAAAAATGATAGCGAGGTTTATAAATTCGAACGAGCCAAGCTTAAGTCGATAGTCGAGGGTCTTGATGGGCGTATAGTAAAGAACAAGAGTAATAAGAAGGTAAAAAGAAAAAGAAGGCGCCACTAATACCAACCGCTCCAGATGGAGCGGTTTTAAATTTCTAGACCCATCTATAAATCTCGAGTGCCTTCTTAGCCGCCTCCTGCTCGGCTTCTTGCTTAGCGTGCCCCCTGCCCTCAGTGATCAGCTTCTCATTGAAGTAGAGCCCGATGGTAAACATCTTGTTATGATCGGGACCAGTCTCGGAGATCATTTTGTACGAAGGGGTGACGTTCATTACCTCTTGAGCCTTCTCCTGGAGCAGGCTCTTGGCGTCGCGCCAGAGACTCTTCTTGACGATCTCTTCCTCGAGCTCCCCAAGGAGAACCTTATTAATAAATTCACGGGAGACTTCGTATCCTTGATCGAGGTAGAGCGCACCGACGAAAGCTTCGAAGGTGTTAGCGAGGATAATGCTTCGAGCTCGGCCGGTATCTTTAGCCTCGCCCTTCGACAGCAAGAGATAGTCGTTCATGCCCATATCCGCGGCAATCTTCGAGAGCGTTATGGCGTTAACCAGAGCCGAGCGGTAGCTCGTCAGCTCCCCCTCCGGGCTCTCTGGATATTTCTTATATAGATACTCAGTCACGATAAGCTCAAGCACTGCGTCGCCGAGATACTCAAGGCGTTCGTTATGAGAGAGCTTGAAGCCCTTATTCTCATTAATATATGAACGATGAACAAAAGCCTGCTGGAGCAGGTCTTTGTTTTTAAATTTTATATTCAGTTTCTTTTCGAATTTAGCAAAATCCATTTTATTTCTGAGCGGCAATTATACCGATAGCTTTAGTGATGAGCGGCACGATGTCGTCGTACATCTTAAGCTCGACGATATCATCAGCTTCGAACCAGCGAGCATCATCCAAGCCGCCTGTCGATTTAAGATTCAGCTCCTCTTTCTTGGCTTCACCGATGAAGTAAGAGACCTGCTTCCTGATCTTGCCTCGCTCTGGGTCGGAAGCGATATACTCGTTCTTGCCGATGTTCTCCCCAATCTTGACCTTAATGCCGATCTCTTCGAGCACTTCGCGCGCTGCACCCTCCTCGACATTCTCATTCTCCTCTATGCGACCCTTAGTGAGCGTCCAATAGCCGAAGACGTCATGCACGAGCGCTAGCCAGATCTTGGAGCCTTCCTTGGCGTATACCACGGCGCCGCCCAACTTCTCGATCGGCAGCTTCGTGATATCGATCGGTTCCTTGCCCTTACGCTTTGGTGCTGGTGTCTGCTCCCCTTCCGGCTCACCCATCTCCTTATAGACAGTTCCAAGTACGCCGTTGACGAACTTACCGCTATTTTCTCCGCCAAAGGACTTGGCCAGTTCGATCGCTTCGTTGATTGCGACACGGGAAGGCACTTCAGCCTTATCGCCGAAGAGGAGCTCCGAGAGCCCTATTCTTAAGACGTTCCTATCGACAGTCGAGATCCTATCAAGAGGCCACTCCGGCGCCGACTTGACGATGATGCCGTCGAGCGTCTCTTGCTTGTTTATAATAGACTCCAATAGACCCTCGATGAAGGTGAAATCAGTAAGACCGGGAGCGAACTCCGCGATGTTGCGAAGCATGATCTCCTTCAACCTAGAATTATCTCTGCCGTTAAAGTCCCACTCGAAGAGCGTCTGCAGGACAATACTACGCGATAAGTGTCTATTGGCCATTTTTAAATTTTATCAAAATACTCTACTTTTCCCTATCCACACCTCACTTCTTCTTATACTACTTTTTAGCCTTCTTTGTTTTGACAGCCATGTCTACCTTATTGGCGCCCTTGTAGTTGCCGCAGTTCGGGCATACTCGGTGCCTCAAGTGAGGGGCCTGGCAGTTGGAACAGACTGATAAATTCGGATTCTTCAGAGCATGATGAGAACGCCTGTTGGCGGTATGCGCTCTGGTATGTCTCATTCGTATAACCATGGCAATAATCTAGCACAACAATAGAATCATTGCAATAGCACAATTCGTGTGTTAGTTTGTAGGCCGGTAGGTCGTTGAAAGGCGTTCAAAGAAGGAGGGCAAAATGAAAAAGGAGCTCGCACGTCTGTGGTCCTTGGTAAAGGCCCGGTGGGTCCGGTATGCGGTGATGGGTATCGTTATCGCCGTCAACTTCGGCTGGCAGATGGGACTTGAGATGACGGCACGCTACTTCGTCGCCATCGCCATCCTGTCTAACGGCTGGTTCCAGAGGCGAGTTGTAGGTTGGGTTGTTAGTAAGAGGGTAAATAAGTGGGACATGCATGCTGTAGTGATGCAGTCAGCTATCTTTATAATGGGTCCTTACTGGGGCAATCTTATCACCGGTCAGAACGACTTCGAGACTCTGATGGCAGTTATGATTATGGAGTCGCTTTTCACCGATATGATCAATAGCTTGTGGAGCAACGAGACCGGCTACGCCGATAAAGCGACTATTCCCAAGCTGCAAGTTGCTTTCGATGTCGCCTTGGGAACTGCGAGCCTGGTTAGCACGTTGATTATGCTCGGTATCTATTCTCACTACCTCGGCTATTTTAATCCCTGGCTTGCCATCGGAGCTAACAGCGTGTGTATGGCCCTTTTGATTAAGCTGCTCCCACGACAGTATGAGTCTTTCGTAGTTTTT
>CAYUNB010000071.1:0-4574 GCA_964446095.1 uncultured Candidatus Saccharibacteria bacterium | reverse complement strand
GGAGGTGGAAAGGGGCGTGGAAGAAAATGAGATTTATGTGTTGGCCGGAAAAGATCTTAGCCGGGTTCTGAGAGCGCATCATCGTCAAGAATATCTCCAGTCGATACAGACGGAGCTTGCGAATAAGATCGAGTACGAAGAGGTTGAAGGACCGGCGGAAGGTCGGCTTGTGCGCTGTCAGCATATTGGCACCCTCCGCCTCTTTCTTAGGTATAAGGTTTATGACCTTCCAGTTCGGCAGATCGAAGTCATTAAATGGGAAGTCTGGTGAGACATTGAAGACAGTATATGAATGTTCAGTGTTAGCCTTAAGCGCCTCGAGCAGATTAAGAGCATACTGATAGGCCCCACCGGAGCGGATCGAAGACTCGAAATAAAAGCCTATATTCATAAGAATTTATAACCTTTAAAGCGATTATAATGTTACAATAGCAAAATGACCGAAGAAAACCAAAAACTATACCTTATATTCCATGGTCGCTTTCCGAGCGAGAAAGCTGCATCGCTTTTCGCGGCGAAAAGCTGCGAAGCCTTTGCCGATCAGGGTCTGGATGTAACACTGCTTGTACCAAGACGGCTAGGAAGAGACACTAAGAATTACAACGAATATTATGGAATCAAGAAAAATTTCAAAGTAGTATTACTGCCCGTTATCGATCTATTCAACACGCCAATATTTAAGAGGTGGAGTTTCACCGCTAGCTTGATCTCTTTCTCTATATCTTGTTTCTTCTATCTACTTTTCAAATCACGGAAGGAAAATCTGGTCTACTCTAACGAGACCTTGCCGCTCATTTTAGCCACTCTATTTTCCGGCCACACAACCTACGAGATGCACGATTTCCCTGAGGGTAAGAGCTGGCTTTACGATCTGTTATTAAAGAGGGCTACGAATGTAGTGTCCACCAACCAATGGAAAAAAGATAAGCTCACGGAAAAGTTCAACCTGCCAGCAGAGAAAATATTATACGAGCCTAATGCAGTTGAGCTCGAGAAGTTTAATATTGCAGATTCAAAAGTTAGCCTGCGTGATAATCTTCATTTACCGCAAGATAAAAAAATCATCATCTATGTCGGTATGCTGCGGACAATGGGGATGGAGAAAGGGATAGATACTGCGCTCCTGACAGTGCAGAAACTAGATGAGAAGTCAGAACTTCTGCTAGTGGGTGGTAACCCAGAAGATATAGAACACTACCGTAAGAAAGCCGAAGAGTTAGGCATAGAAAAAAGAGTCATATTCACTGGCTTCGTCCACCACGACATGGTGCCGAAATACCTGAAGGCAGCTGATATCGCAATCGCCCCCTTCCCGAAAAATAATCACTACGAGTTCTATATGTCGCCAATGAAGGTGTTCGAGTATATGGGAAGCGGCATACCTATAGTCGCGACCGACCTTAACTCAATCAGAGAGATCACAGGAGACTCTGCGCTTTTAGTACCTCCAGATGACGCCGGCGCTCTAGCTGAAGCAGTTTTAAAACTTGAAGGAGATGGAAATTTAATGGAAGAAAAATCGAAGAAATCGCTCTCTATCATCCAAGAACATAGCTGGGAGAAACGCGCCGCGAGGATACTCGACTTTATTCGTGGAAGCGCCAGTAGACGATAGTCCAGAGGATCTTGAAACCGTGGCGCCAGTTGATCTTCTTCCCCTCGTCGTAGCTCCTCGGGTAGTAGCGTATCGGCACGTCAAACGTCTTCACACCCATCTTGAGAGCTTTGCAGACGAGCTCGTTGTCGTAGTCGAAGTCATTGGTAACAACATTGATCTTGTCTGCGAGCCTCTTAGTCAGCGCCTTATAGCAGCCCTCATACTCTTCGGCATCGTTCCAGTATAGCCAGTTGGTCGTCCAGGTGATGAGCTTATTGCCGACCCAGCTTAGCCAGTAGAGCGACTTCCGTCGCCTTGCGTCCCTGTCGGGCATGATCCTGACTCCGAGCACGAGCTCTGTCTTTCCTGCAATAATCGGAGCTATCATTGCGAAGTAGTCACCCGGATCGTACTCAAGATCAGCGTCCTGGACGATCAGGATATCGCCAGTCGCGGCCTTGAAGCCTGTCTTAACGGCTCCGCCCTTGCCGAGATTCTTTTCATGAAAGATGTAGCGGATGCCAGGAATAGATTTGAGTATATCTCTAGTGCCGTCTTTAGAACCATCATCAACGACAATGATCTCCTTATCGACAGCGCCAAGATTAACCTGCTCGATCTTGCCGATTATCTCCCTTATGGTACCTTTCTCGTTATAAGCTGGAATTATTATTGAGAGCTTCTGCATTGCTTTTTAGCGGAGCGATTTATCTGTTAAACTATATCACAGTTATGTCTACGGAGACAAAAAAAGACATCAAGGCGATAGGGGTAATCACGATACTCTATTTCTTAGGGCATTTCCTGTTACTTTTAAGCCGAGGGTTTATATCGGATAGCTTGCACCTTATAACTATCATAAACGATAAGAACTATCCCTTGCTATGGGTTTACTTAGATCAGTTCAGGTCGTATGCGCTCTATTACATAACGATGTTTCTCATATCACTTGGCGGAGATATGACTCTGCTAATGAAGCTAGCTGGTTTTATAATCTGGCTTGCCGGCGGAATAGCCTTGTACCTTATCCTAAAACGCGTATTAAAGATTAACGCCAACGACAGTATATTCATAGCCTCATGTTTCCTGCTTTTCCCAAATCTGCCCTACCTTAAGGGCGACTTCTATCTTGCATTCTCTCTAGGAAGTACATTATTTTTAGTGGCAACTCTGATATATTTCGAAGCGGAGGAGTTAGCCAGCGAATGGAAGAGGCTACTCTGGCAGTCGTTGGCGATGCTCATCTTCTTCGCATCTTTTACTAATAACGCAATTCTAGTATTTTACTTCGGGTTCTTGTCTCTGCATTTCTACAGACATTATTCGGTTAGAAAAAATGAAGAGAAGATAAAAATTTTAACCTCGTGGCTGAAGCAAAATATCTTACCGATTATTTTGCCCTTCGCTTTTTGGATATTGAGGGCACGATTGGGAGAAACTTATGGTGAACTAGGAAATCACTACAACGACATAGTCTTATTTAAATCCGGCTGGCTAAGCGTTTTCCTAGATGATGCATGGAGCTTCATAGCATACGGCTTCTTCTGGCCGATTGTAGCGCCACTGACAATATTGCAAAGAAGGATTTTTGCATCGCTCCTACTGGTGATCATGCCGTTGATTTATCTGTTAACTAGAGGCAGCTCGAATGGCAAAGAAGAAAATAAAAAAGATGTCGGCTATATTTACTACATTCTTTGGGGACTACTTTGGTTTGCCCTCGGATCCTTTCCATACATAGCGGTACATAAACGGCCGCTCATCTTCGGCGAGATTACCATGAGATACGCTGTTCTGCTGCCACTGGGATCTTCTCTGATTATCTTTGGGATAATAACCTGGCTTATTAAGTATAAGTGGCAGCCAATATTTAAGGTAGGAGTATTAGCGCTTCTCATTGTTTTCAATATTTATGGTTACTGGCAGATCGATATGGACTGGTATAGGCAGCTGGCGATAGTAGATAGTTTAAAAAATATAGAGAACACGAGTCTTAGGGACGCTTCGACAATTGTATTTTACCAAGAGTACACGGGTATGATCTATATGGATAGAAATGTCAAAACATCCGAATTTAATAACTATCTGCATAGGGCACTTTATCCTAGCGAGTTCAAATTTGGTTTTGATCCCGACGATGTAGAGCCGGGCCAATCCCTACAAGACGCCATAAAAGATAACTACCTTCGGTTAAAGAATACCGGTGTCTTCCCTCAGCCGGAAACCTACGATCCATTAGCCAAGATAGAAAATGCTGCCATTATTACGAAATCTGACCATGAACTCATGACGGTCGGCGAATGGCTGAAGTTGAAAAAGGCAGAGCTGTTTTCTAGCGATGCTGATTTCCATCAGAAACTTAAGGATGAACTCAAAATAGAGGTTGTACCTTACTCTCCGGCAAAAATATTATCTTAATTTTAACGATCGTCCTTCTTAAGGAGGCACTTCAAGAAAAATTTAGACACTTCTTTCCAGTCTCTCAACCTCACCTCGCGGCCAAGCGGCGAGCGCCAAAACTTCATCCAGACTTGCAAGCCCGGCGCGGTGTTAGCTTTGCAGCTCTTCAGCCAGACCATGGTCATGACTCTGGCGAATACTTTCTCATCATAAGCAGCGGTTCGTTTATTACTCTCAATTAAATGCAGAAGCCATTTTTCTCTATTTGCAATAAATTGTAAAGTATTTTGGCCCCGGTAAGTATCGCTTGTGCGGTGAATAGCAAGTTCTTCGGGAGTCGGATTAATCCCGAGTTTCGACAGCTGTGAGCGGTGTATCTTCTCTACCACTTCGCTCTGCAGAGCCGACTGCTTCTTCGACAAGCTATCACTGTGGATGCGGTATGAAGTCAGGAGTTCGGGCAGATTATAACCTTTCCACTTATCTAGAATTCTGATCCAGATCTCGTAATCTTCGACTGGTATGTAGCCTAGCCTGAAGCCATCTTCTGGTAGGGCCGCCCGGCGGAGCATCACTG
>CAYUNB010000070.1:0-4596 GCA_964446095.1 uncultured Candidatus Saccharibacteria bacterium | reverse complement strand
TAATAGGCCCGTGGCAATATCGAGATAAGCCGTCTGAACCATCATCGTCTCAAGCGAAGCCGGCAGGTACGGCAGCGCCCAGGGCTGGATGAAGGCCGCCCAGCCGAGCGGATTTCTGTAAACCAGCACTCCAATCCAGATGAAAGTAATTGCTAAACCCCAGCGCAAAATAGCGAAAGCTTTTTTATTCATGGTTAATTTATAAATTGCTAAACTTTTATACTAGCCCCTTATTCTCTCTTCCTCCCCCACTGCCAGCGCGGCGGCTCGCCGGTCATACCACAGATGATGATAAGCACGGCTGCGGATAGGAAAACTCGAGATATAAAACGATGGCTATCGGCATCAGTCGGGACAGAAAGAGCGCTTAGACTGGAAGTAATTACCGTCAAGTAGACAATGTACCCGAGAAGCACCAGCCACCCCTGCCACTTGGCCGGCACCCAGCCCCAGCCGTAGAGCTTACGCTTGAACCAGTAGCCTTCCGGATTGTCTTTGATATACGCTATGTAGTTTTTAAAATATTTCATTGCAGATAATGTTTTAACTTATAGGCAGATAGACACTGAAGGTGGTTCCAACACCCTCCTTCGATGAAACCTCTATCCTCCCCTTCGCCTCTTCCACCAAGTTCTTAACTATATACAGACCCAGCCCTGTGCCCTGGACGCCCTCCTTCTCGTCGAAACGGGTATAGGGCGTAAAAATATGAGAAAGATTTTCTGCTGACATGCCGACTCCGGTATCTTGAACATCCGTCCTTAGGAAGTTGCCGCTGATCTGGTGTGAAACGGTAATAGTCCCGCCGTCTTTATTATACTTGATTGCGTTATTGAAAAGATTGGTGAAGATCTCCTTGATATGGTCAGAGTTGGGGGGCAGTGACGAGCGGTAAACCCTCCGTTGGAAGATAGTTGCAGCTGACAGAACGGCTGGCAGCCACTGGACGCAAGCTTCTGACGATGGAGCCGATGACCTCTGTGATCGCGATCTTTTTAACCGAAGAGCCGGCCTTTTCGGACTTGATGCTTGAAAGCAGGTCGTTGACCATCCCCATCATCTGTTTTACTGCCTCAACAAGAAGATCGAAACGATCTTTCAACTCCGGCCGAGACTCCAGCACAGGTTTAATATCGTCTATGCTCAAGATAGAGTTCATCACTGTCAACGGGCTTCGCAAGTCATGCACTACTCGGAAGGTGAAGTCTTCCTTGATCTTTTCAACCTCGGCCTCCCTAGAAACATCGCGGAAAACGATTATACAGCCTACAGCCTGGCCATCCTGGCCGAGGATCGGTGCAGAGCTGTCGCCGACCGGCAGCTCGCGGCCATCTTTCCTGATGAGGTACGTATGATTCTCCATCATTTTTACCTGTCCATAAAGCATCGCCTCTTCGATAAAAACTATATTCTCTTTCAAGGTGTCCTTATTTATAAATCTGACCACCTCCCGGAACGGCTTGCCGATAGCCTCCTCCGCGGTCCAACCTGTCAGGTCGCTAGCGGCCTTATTCCAGAGCGTAATCTTCCAGGATCTGTCGATAGCAAAAACGCCGTCGCCAATGCTCTGAA
Organism: uncultured Candidatus Saccharibacteria bacterium; assembly: GCA_964446095.1. Classification (GTDB taxonomy): domain Bacteria; phylum Patescibacteriota; class Minisyncoccia; order Phycocordibacterales; family UBA12445; genus JACQCV01. Next base: position 3,024 of record CAYUNB010000070.1, on the reverse strand, counting down.
GCAGGATATTGAGACGATCGCGCTCCTTCTCGGCGGCCGCATTGGCCTCATCGAGCTGATTGACCCCCTGCCATATCACCCGGAAGCTGCCGGTCAAAAAGATAAAGAAGACAAGCACAATGAAAGAGAAGAGCAGTACGATCTCATCGAGGGAAACTGTTGCCGACCTATTATACAGATCAGCGAGCTCGGACGAAGATTGAGAGATCTCCTGTATCTTAAGCGTAAGCTCGTCCATCAGCTGGCTCTCCTTCTCTTCGTTCAAGACTATCTTAGAATCGCCGGGGTTAAGTAAAACGATCTGGTCGAATGTTTGGTCGGCACTGTCTAAATCGTTAATAATCCTATTAATAAGCGTCTGCCCCTCCGGCTCCGAAGGCAGAGCTCCGCCCACAATCGACCTGATCTGATCCTGGCCAGCAGCCCACTGCTTCCTTGCCCGTTGGCTCGGATCGCGAATATAGTCGTTGGCAAAGAGGCGCTGGTTGAGAGAGGCCAGAGCCATCTTGCGTCCTATCGCGGACTCATTGAGAGCCTGGCTATACTGCCCAAAGGCAAAGTATATTAGCCCGCTAAATATGAGGGAAAATAAGACAAGCGATAGGACAATAAATTTTTTATTCCCCTTTGGTGTTCTCTATGCTTGTTGACTATCGTGATAGATCCGGGCTAAACGCCTGATAGAGCATTGAAATACGTATAGTTGAGATAGTTCGGCACCCTAGTCTCGGAAGTCAGCTTGTTCTGGATTATAAATCGAGCATTATCTTCCATCGCCAGCAAGAACTCCTGGCTTAGCCCCAAGCTGAAATTGAACTTGGGCCAGATGTAAGATACATAAGCCGAGTCATAGCCCATCTTCTCTTCCAGAATATGCTTCGCGCCTTCCGGATCAGCCTGAAGGTAATCTTCCGCTTCAGCCAGAGCTTGGAGATATTTTGTGACTACTGCCGGATTGTTCTTTATAAAACTGCTCGTCGTATAACTAGTAGCAAAGACGCGTCTCGTCCTCTGAATCGGCCAGACATCCACCCTATCGCCCATCGCAGTTTTAATCCTGTATATATGGATATTGAAGATGACAGCCGCATCTATCTGCCCATTCTCGATCTCGTCTGCCATCTGGTCGGGAGTCAGATTAAGGATAGTCACATCCTTAGGATTAATATCGTTAAAGCTCAGGAACCGGCCTAAGAAAAACTCCCCCGCGCCTTTGAGCGTAACGCCGATCTTCTTGCCCTTGAGGTCGCCTGGCACAGATATGCCGGAGGCCTTGCTGACAAGCATCTGGAAGTCTTCATGATCGTCGACATTGGCTATTATACGAAGGTCGCTGTTGTCGAAGATACTCCTCGCCCCGACGAAGTCCGCCGCTACGGCGAAGTCGAGCTTGCCAGCCAGAAGATCGGCCACCTCCGGAGGACCGGAAGGATACTCGAGAACGGAGGCGTCGAGGCCATTCTCTGCGAAATAACCCTTAGCCTTAGCGATGAGATTAAGGATCGAATACTCACCGATATTACCGACTCTGATGCTCTGTAGAGGAACCTTGGACGTCAGTTCAGCACTGCCTCTCGGATAGAGATAATAGATGCCTCCGATGAGAACTAAGACAAGCACTAAAACCGAGGTTTTATAATTCACTTCGCTTAATTATAAAGCAGAAACGAATTCGGGCCAAATCTATTTTGTCTCAGCGACAGCGAAACGTGCCGACACATATCTCTTAGCACCCTCCTCCCCCAGCCTCTCAACAAGATCTTGATACGAGAGCATCTCGTTCGGCAATCTGCGGATCTCACTCACCTCATCAAGCTTATCCTCACCTGCCGATATTATGTACGACTTCGGCGCAGACTTATCGTCCTTGTCGGCCTCTATCCGGCTCCGCAACTCGGCGAGCACATCCACAAGACCAGACTTCTTGAGAGCTACGCCGTACATCCGCATAGATCCGTGGAAAATCAGTGCTCCAGTCGACATCGGCCGGACATCTTCAGGAAAGTCATTCGCTAGCATAGAGACATACTCCATATTCCTCCCGAAACCGGCCGAGTAGGAGTACTCCTGCGATACAGGCTCTTGATCTTCCTGCATAATCCTATAGGTACTGACCCGGTTGCCTTCACTATCAAGCTCTTCATACGTTTCCGTCCCGAACTGTATAAATACCTCATCCTCTTTGAGAGGCTGACAGTCCTGAAGGATCTCCGGCTTATTCAACAACTCGACACTTTGGTCTTTCTCCAACTGTTCTTTAGTCATGACGGGCAGATTGATCTGATACTCCTTAAGGCTGCCATCAAGAGCCAGGAGATCCACCGCGACGTCAGAGCTATTCTTGCCGAGCTTGCGAGCTATTTTAAGAAGTTCCAGATGCACTTCGTGACGCTTCAGATCCAGATCAGCGAGCCGCGACTGTTCGCCAGTACCCGTCGACCTGTCCCTGAAGGCTGCCCGCTTGTAGCGATCTGTTAAGCGCTTATGTTTCTCGAGCAGCAAGCGGTAGTGTGCCTTCTCTGCCTCGATATCTTCAATATTTTTAGGCTGGCTGAAACTCTCTTTCATACTATAACTTATAGAGAAATTCTAATTATGACCTACCCTCTCGGTATGGATCTATCCTGGAAAATTTTTACTGCTGATTTGAAATTGGAGAATATTCCCCAGACGCTTACCGTATCGCCATTCTTAACTTGAGTAAAATCGATTGTCTTGCCGTTCTTGTCCAAGGTCTTAGCTCCCTCGGCCAAGGAGACTGAATAGTGGACGCTATTGGCAGCCACAGTGAAAGAGCGGCCCGAGAGCTTACTCATCGGACCATGAACATCCGTTAAGCCGCTCGTGCCAGGAAGTTCGAATGATGCCTGATCTGCTGACTGCACTAATGCTGCCGGGCTAAAGGAGGGAGATAGAGCGCTTACGCCCGGCGGAACCGCCGCTGCGGCCGGCTGCGGAGCCGGGTTGGCTGACGACCCAGAAGGCCGAAGGTAGTAGCCGATCGCCAGAAGCACAATGATTAAT
>CAYUNB010000069.1:2090-4983 GCA_964446095.1 uncultured Candidatus Saccharibacteria bacterium | reverse complement strand
AAATTAAAGAGGAAAAAAAGATGGAGTTCGCCCACGAGTTCGAAGAGGCTGTTGTAGAGGTGCTCGTCAGTAAGACCCGAAAGGCTATAGATAAATATGACGCCAAGACGCTCATCATCGGCGGCGGAGTAATTTCTAATAAACGCATACGCCAAGCCTTCCAGAGTCTCGCCGAGATCAAGTCCGGCCAAGTGGAGTTACTAATCCCCCACCACTCGCTCTGCAACGACAACGCTACTATGATAGCCATCGCCTGATACTTGAGAGCATTAGAAGCAGAAAATAAGAACAAGCCGATTAAAAAGAGCTTCAAGGCAACTGGCAACTTGATTCTTAAATAGCTATTGCCAATATCAGTATTTTGATATAAAATATCAAAAGGTCAAGAACCTTAAAATATAACCGCTTAAGGAGGCAGCTATCGTGAAGTGGTTCATTCTCTTTCTCATGCTGGCAAGCAGAGTCTTCGCCGCCGAGGAGGTGATTCTCCACGGCGATATCATTCTGGCTGAAGACAATATCGGCGAAGCCTTCAAGATCAGGAAGCCCCAGTGGGCAATCGACTTCGAGAAGGAGGCCTCCCGCTACCATTACGAGAAGGAGCAGCCTTCGCTCTCCAGACTTCGCGGTACCAAGGGCGGCAACTGCGTCGCCTTCGCCAAGCTCGGTACTTCCTATGCGATGAAGGCAGGCTACAACTGCAAACTCATCGTAATAGCCTGCAAGCAGAGCGCACACATGTTTCTTTACGCGACAGGCGGCGGCGAGCACTGGCTGGTCAGCAACCAGCTCTGCTGCCAAGTCGATTCCGTCAACATGGCTATCGTTAAGATGCATTGCCTCGGCCAGACTATTCGAAGCCAGCACGAGGTGACAACCGACAACCCCGACAGCATACCGACTGACTCATATGACCTCATAAACGATCGTTCGCCAAATGGAGCGAGAATCAACTTCAGTCCCGACGGCAGGGATTACAATATCGATCCTTAAGATTCCAGGCCCCGCTAAGCGGGGCTTTTTATATTCACGAAAAGCTAAAAATCTGTTAAGATGCGTGGATGGACGACAAACTTTCCAAGCCTTACAACCCAGCCGAGACAGAAGCAAGAATCTACAAGAAGTGGGAAGATTCAGGCTATTTTAATCCAGATGTTTGTATAGAGAGAGGCGTTACTAAAGCAGACGCCCCCTACTTCTCTATCGTGCTGCCGCCGCCAAATGTTACCGGACGCCTGCATCTCGGGCACGCTCTCGAGCATAGCCTGCAAGACACAGCGGTTCGCTTCGAACGCATGCGCGGCAAGCGCACGCTCTGGATACCGGGTACCGATCACGCTGCTATTGCGACACAATCAAGATTTGAGAAAGAGCTTCAGAAGGAGTCCGGCAAGTCTCGCCACGACTTCAGCCGCGAAGAGTTCTTCAAAATGATCAATGAGTTCGGCCTGAAGAATCAGCAAGACATGCTCGGGCAGATGAAGCTGCTCGGCTCATCTCTCGACTGGTCGCGGCTCGCCTTCACCCTTGATGAGAAGCGAAGCTTGGCCGTCCGAACAGCTTTCAAGAAGATGTATGACGAAGGGCTAATCTACCGCGGCAACAGAGTCATCAACTGGGATCCTAAGGGCCAGACAACGATCGCTGACGACGAGATAATCCACGAGGAGCGCGAGGCGAAACTCTATACCTTCCGCTACTCCAAGGATTTCCCTATAGCCATCTCGACGACGAGACCGGAGACGAAGGTTGGCGATACCGCAGTGGCCGTTAATCCTAAAGACTTCCGCTATGCAGGATATGTCGGTAAGACGTATACGATAGCCGACTTCTGCGGCGTGCCTCTTGAGATTAAAGTTATCGCTGACGACTCAGTAGAGTCCGAATTCGGCACTGGCGCACTTGGCGTTACCCCTGCTCATAGCCAGATAGATGCCGACATAGCCCTGCGACACAACCTTCCCACCCTCCAAGTGATCAATGAATTTGCCAAGATGACGGTCGGCGACGAAAGAATTAAGGGTAAGAAAACGACCGAAGCCAGAGAGACTATTGTCTCATGGCTTAAAGATAACGGACTTCTGGAGAAGGAGGAGATAGTAAAACAGAACATATCGACTGCGGAGAGAACTGGCGGGATCATCGAACCGCTACCTAAGCTGCAGTGGTTCATCAATGTTAACAAGCCGATAGCCTCTAAGGATGGCAAAACACTGAAGGAACTGATGAAAGAACCAGTAGCCTTGGGCAAGATCAAGATACTTCCTGATAGATTCGAGAAGATCTACTTCAACTGGATAGACAACCTCCGCGACTGGTGCATCTCTAGGCAGATTATATACGGGCACAGGATACCGGTGTGGTATAAAGGAGGCGAGGCCTATTCAGGGATAGATGCCCCGAAAGATGGCGGCTGGGAACAAGATACTGACACTCTGGATACCTGGTTCTCTTCCGGCCTCTGGACGTTCAGCACGCTCGGCTGGCCTAATGAAACGAAGGATCTTAAAACCTATCATCCCACCACGCTCATGAATCCGGGCTATGAGATACTCTTCTTCTGGGTAGCCAGAATGATCATGATGTCGAGCTATCTTATCGGCCAGATACCTTTCGAAACCGTCTACCTGCACGGCATAGTGCGCGATGCTCACGGCAAGAAGTTCAGCAAGTCAGCCAAGAACGGCATAGAGCCGGAGGAGGTCATAAAGCAGCAGGGTACTGACGCGCTCCGCATGTCTATGATGGTAGGCGTCGGACCGGGCAACGATCTTAACTTCGACATTCAGAAGGTCAAAGCCTACTCCAAATTCGCAAACAAGCTCTGGAACATTAGCCGCTTCGTGAAGAGCAATCTCACCAAGCTGGTCGACCAGCAAACGTATGGCAACGA
>CAYUNB010000069.1:0-2080 GCA_964446095.1 uncultured Candidatus Saccharibacteria bacterium | reverse complement strand
TTTTCGTTACCTTTAAACGAAGTTGACTCCCACATATTTAATTACTTCCTCTCTGTCGCCAAAAATGTAACTGCTGACATGGAAAGCTATAAATTCTACATAGCTGCTGAAAATCTATACCATTACATCTGGCACGAGTTCGCCGATAAGATAATAGAGGATAGCAAACCGATACTTCAAGGCACCGATCTTCCGGCCTCGAATTCTCGAAAGAAACTCTTAAGGGAAGTTTTAGCAGGGTCGCTTAAGCTCCTCCACCCCTTCATGCCATTCGTCACCGAGGAGATCTGGAACCTGCTTCCAAGAGTAGCGGGCGAAGGCGAGATGTTAATGACCGAGAAATGGCCAAGCTAGTCGACCCCCTAACTCTCTTCTTCTCACTCGTTGGCGGTATCATACCGGCAGTCTTATGGCTCTGGTTCTGGCTCCGCGAAGACAATAGGCATCCTGAGCCGGCCTTCATGATTATCCGCACCTTCCTGGCCGGAGTATTAAGCATCGTACCGACCTACTTCTTAGAGTCCTATGTCGCAAATCAGATTTCCGACGCAGCTACAATACTGATGATCTGGGCTTTAATTGAAGAGGTTATGAAATTTTCGGCAGGCTACTTGGCAGCGCTCCGGACTAAATATTTCGACGAGCCGATAGACGGCCCTATCTACCTTATCACTGCCGCTCTCGGCTTCTCTGCGGCCGAGAACTTCTTGTTTATCGTCAACTCCCAGGACACGATGTCGAGCTTGATGACCGGGGGCATGCGCTTCGTTGGTGCCAGTCTCTTGCACACCCTAGCCTCGGCTATCATTGGCTGCTTCCTGGCAATAGCCTTCAGGAGAGGTTATTTCGCGAGAATTTGCGCCGTAATTTTGGGGTTACTCACATCCACAGTATTGCACACCTCATTCAACATCTTTATAATTAAGAGTGACGGGGGCAATATTTCAATTGTCTTTCTAACTCTCTGGGTTGCCATAATAGCCTTATTGCTCTTCTTCGAGAAGCTCCGCGTTGAAGACACCTATAATTAACGGGTTTAATACGAAAAATTGATGTCAAAAGAGAAAAGTTCTTTTTTCGAAAAAATTACCCGCGGCTTGCGGCCTGTTAAGGTCCACGTAGAGGAAGCAACCGAGACAGAAGAACAGAGCTGGCCAGTTGAAGATGAGGAGACTGGCGCGCAGCTTGCCGTAGATGTCTTCCAGACCCCGTCAGAGATTATGGTCGTTGCCATGATCGCAGGCGTTAAGCCGGAAGACCTGGATGTGAACATCACTCGCGAGATGGTTACAATAAAGGCTAAGCGCGAAGAGCCCGACTCACCCGACAAGGAAAGATATATCTTTAAAGAACTCTACTGGGGTGCCTTCGACCGAACCATCGTCCTGCCTGATGAAGTCGATGCTGACCGCTCCGAAGCCGTTGAGAAGCATGGTCTTCTGATGATCCGAATGCCGAAGTTCAACAAGAACCACTCAAAGGCGCTCAAGGTTAAAACACTCTCGTAAACATAAAATAAAAACCCCACCATCAAGCAGGGTTTATCGACTTATCGACCATTCATATGGCGCAGGTTATTGGGCAAGTATTTCTCTGCCGTCTTCTTGGAGACAGAGAACAGGAACTTGCCTATCTTGAAGCCGAAGAGCGAATAGCTGCCGTTGAAATTGCGACTGGATGTGCCTTCGTGGATATCCAACCCACCATCTCCAGGCCTGCAGGGTTTGAGGCGCCTCTCGGACTTAGGGATTCGCTACACCACCTTGCCGTCGAGAGCGTAAGCTATTCTTGCACCAGCCCTAGTCGAGGCCCGCAGAGTATCGCCGTACTCGATATCAAGATCGGTCTCGTCGCACAGAAGCGACATCAGCAACCTCCTTCAAGGAACGTATCTGTTCTGCGCTACCAGCGTAGAACTAGCTTAGGGCATATTAGCATATAATATTTTTAAGACAACAAAAATTGCCTAATGGGGATTTTATGGTGCCGAGGGGCGGAGTTAAACCAGACTGGGAAACCCACGGTTTTCCCACGGCTTCGCCTGCCTTCCTCCACGGGAAAACTAAAGTTTTCCCGACCC
>CAYUNB010000068.1:0-5011 GCA_964446095.1 uncultured Candidatus Saccharibacteria bacterium | reverse complement strand
AAATTCGTCTCCGGACCGCAGGGCGACGCCTACAATCTCGAAGCGATTTTCGAATCGGCCCATCTTGTGACCTCCTGGGTCCTAGTCGTGTTGCGGCTCTCAATTTCCTATCTTTTGTAAGTATATCAGATATAATAGATTTTGTCAATATATTAGCCGAAAAGCCTTGAAAAGCCTTATTTTACAAGCCTTTTGGCCAAATTGGTGATTTTATGGTATATTAAACCTAATTAAATAAATAAAAATATGAATAAATATCTTATCGGGTCCTTGGTTGTTATCGCTATAATCGCTTTCTACACTCTTTCTACTTATAACAATATTGTTGCTGCCAATACCGCTGTCGATAGCCAATGGGCGCAGGTTGAGACCCAATATCAGCGGCGCTTCGACCTTATCCCGAATGTCGTTAATACTGTTAAGGGCTTCGCCGGCCAGGAGCAGAAGGTCTTCGCTGACATCGCCGAAGCTCGTACTAAATATTCCGGCGCCCAGACGGTTGATGATAAGGTCCAGGCTGCTAATCAGGTTGAGTCCGCGCTCGGCCGGCTGTTAGTAATTGCTGAGAACTATCCAGATCTCAAATCTTCGCAGCTCTTCAGCGATCTGAATGTCGAGCTCGAGGGTACGGAGAATCGTATCAGCGTTGAACGAGGCAGATTTAATGATCAAGTTAAGGCGTATAATCTCCTCATCCAGACTTTCCCATCATCGCTTGTGGCTTCGCACTTCGGTTTCGCTATGAGGACATACTTCCAGGCTGATCAAGCAGCTGCTACTGCCCCAGTTGTTAACTTCTAAGATGCTTAAAAAAATATCGCTTTTACTGCTGCTATTTCCTATTTCAGCTTTCGCTTATAGTTCTCCAGGGCAGTATACTGGATTCGTGAATGACTTCGCCGGAGTGCTGAGCGACGGCCAGCGCACTGCCCTGGAGAGTAAGCTTAGCGATTTTGAAAAAAGCTCTAGTAATGAGATCTCTGTAGCCATCGTTAAGAGTCTTGGCGGCGACACCATTGAGAACTATGCCGAGAAGCTCTTTTCCGACTGGCAGGTTGGAAAAAAGGACAAGGATAACGGCGTACTCTTGCTGATAGCTACTGACGACCGGCAGATGCGGATCGAGGTCGGCTACGGCCTTGAGGGCGCACTGACAGACCTGCAGAGCAACTCGATTATCGAGAATACTCTGAAGCCGGCCTTCGAGCAGGGCGACTTCTATAGCGGTATCGATGGCGCAGTCGACAATATGATTGCGGCGACCAAGGGCGAGTATACGCCAGAGTCCAATCAATCTTCTTCCTTAGATAGCAACACTCTCGTAACCTTCGCCTTCTATGCCGCTTTCATCTTGATCTGGCTTTCATCTATTTTAGCTCGCTCTAAGTCTTGGTGGGCTGGGGGAGTGGTAGGCGGCATTCTGGGGGGAGTCGTGACGTATTTCTTCGGGTTTCTTTATCTAGGCCTTGCTGCCTTAGTCATCTTAATACCCCTTGGCCTTTTACTCGACTTCTTCGTCTCACGGGCGTATCAGCGGGGCTTATCGACAGGCAGCTATCCATGGTGGATAGGGCGGGGACCGGGCGGCTTCGGCGGTGGAGGGTTTGGCGGAGGCGGCGGCTTCGGTGGTTTTGGCGGCGGGCGCTCCGGCGGGGGAGGCTCAAGCGGGCGCTGGTAGTTTAATTCCTCAATAAAAAAGCCCCGCAGGTATGCCCTGCGGGGTTGTTGTCTTTTAGACTGTGGACTAGCGAAGTTCGCGGAGCGTTGCCGCGATCAGCTGAGCGACCACGAAGTTCGGGACATATCGGACCCTGTTGTAGAAGAAGCGCTTGATCGTATCGACCGCGCGACTGCGCGTCTGGTTGCCGAACTCCTCGATCTCATGACTTCTCATGGACTTCGTGATTCCCCTCGACTTCTGGTTGATTCCAATCCAGAAGCAATGAGCGACGAAACCGTCCGTGGTGTTCTGCACCTCTGCTTTGAGCGCTTTGGCCAGCTTGGCTCCGAGGGGCTTGCGAGCCTCGCGGTTCAGGCTGTTGGCAGCGGCTTCGACGCAGGCGTAGTAACTTCCAATGGTCTTCATTTTCCCTCCAGTCTTAGTTCTGTCTCTGTTCTCGGAGCCAAGCTTCGTTCACTTCAGTCCAGTACTGGAGCTCTGCTTCCTTCTCTTCCTGCTCTTCGATCCACTCGTCGTTCACGGCTGCCCAGTACTTGATCTCTTCATCGCTCATGACGTCGTCGACCCGTTCGATGGCCTGGTTCTCGACCGACTCGGTCTCGCCGCGGACGTAGCCGCGGTAGGCCGCGCGGTCGAAGCCGGAGTCGGAGAAGCCATGCATTGCGGTGCGGCCGGCCATGTGATTTCGGATATTCCGTCTGGTCGTCATGCTCTCCCTCGCAATTCAAGTGGCTGTTTATGTTCTATCGATATAATATCACATATTATCTAAAAAGTCAATATATCTTAAAATAAGCTTATATTCGTGCTGGCTTAGAGAATGTTTAGCATGTATAATGTTCCTTATGACAAAACCGATTATCGAAGTTAAGAACCTGACCAAGCGCTTCGATGACTTCACAGCCGTCGATAATATCTCTTTCGATGTATCTCCGGGCGAGATCTTCGCCTTCCTCGGCCCCAACGGCGCCGGCAAGACCACAACTATCAAGATGCTGACCACTCTCTCCTTGCCAACTGAAGGCGAGTTGACGGTAAACGGCGGCAATCCTATGCGCGATCAAGATGCTGTGAGACGCTCTTTCGGCATAGTCTTCCAAGACCAGAGCTTAGACGATGAGCTGACGGCTTTTGAGAATCTGGAAATTCACGGCGTGCTCTACTCTGTGCCTAAGGAGTTGCGGCGCAAGCGCATCGAAGAGCTCTTGAAATTCGTCGAGCTTTGGGATCGTAAAGACGATTTTGTAAAGTACTATTCTGGAGGTATGAAACGCCGCCTCGAAATGGCTCGCGGCCTCGTGCACCATCCTAAAGTACTTTTTCTCGACGAGCCGACTCTCGGCCTCGATCCCCAGACTCGCAACCATATCTGGAGCTACATTCAGGACTTGAATAAGACGGAAGGCCTGACTGTATTCTTCACTACCCACTACATGCCAGAGGTCGAGAAGGTTGCTAGCAGAGTCGCTATCATCGATCACGGCAAGATCATAGCAATCGGCGGTATTGAAGAGTTGAAACAGCGTACGAATGCCGCTTCTCTTGAAGATGCTTTCTTAAATCTGACTGGTAAGACGATTCGACCGGAGGAGTCTACGGTCAAGGATGGTATGCGGATGCACAGCCGGCTGTGGCGCGGACGATAGTCGATTTATTAAATTTTAAATATCATGAACGCTATATACATAATCTGGCTCCGGCAGCTTAAGCGGTACATTCGCTCTAAGTCGAGGATTATCGGTTCGCTCGGCCAGCCTATTCTATTTCTTGTGGCGCTCGGCTTCGGCTTCGGACCGATCTACGAGCGCGCTGGCAATGGCAACTATATAGAGTTCATCGGTCCGGGTGTGGTGGCGATGGCGATTGTCTTTAACGCCATGTTCTCCGGCATCGAGATCATCTGGGACAGGCAGTTCGGCTTCTTGAAAGAGACGATGGTGGCCCCAGTCTCACGATTCAATATCATGTTCGGCCGCACACTTGGCGGCGCCACTGTCGCGACTTTCCAGGGTATCATCGTGCTTCTGATCTCTATGATAGCTGGTTTCAGAATAGCTAATCTTACTCTCTTGCCCTTGGCGCTTCTGGTGATGATCATGATCGCCTTCATGTTTACCGCGCTCGGCACCGCGATAGCTTCACAGCTCGAAGATATGCAAGCCTTCCCGCTTATCATGAACTTCCTTGTTATGCCGATGTTCTTTCTCTCCGGTTCTATCTTTCCCTTGAATAACCTGCCAGCCGGCATTGACTTGGTGACGAAGTTGAACCCGCTCTCTTACGGCGTTGATGCTTTGCACTATTCTCTGCTTTCACAGTCGCAGTTCAGCTTTCTTACCGATCTCTCTATACTTTTTGCTGTGACGGCGGTGCTCCTCGGTATTGGCAGCTGGTTATTCACTAAGATGGAAATTTAATGAGAAGGCGCGATAGGTTTCGTATATATAAGTCGAAGAGTCATCTGGCTACAACCATACTCTTGGTTCTTTTGCCATTTCTTATAGTTGCTTTCTTCTTCAATATCTCTGTTGGCACCATGCAGCAGTTCGTATACGGTACACTTTTCTCTGTAGTTAGGATTTTCATAGCCTATATAATATCAGTTATACTTGGTGCGGCCCTGGCTATGATCTTCGCTATCGGCTCTGCTACCGACATTGCTCTGCCTGTATTCGACGTCTTGCAGAGTTTCCCGACCTTCGCTGTCTTGCCGATTGCCGTCTCTATCTGGGGCTCTTCGGAGACAACCATAATATTTTTCTTAGTCCTTTCTATCATCTGGCCGGTCTTCTTCTCGACGGTCAGCTCGCTCAAACTGACTCGCCATGACTGGTTCGAAGCGGCCGACGTATTCAAGCTCGAAGGAGTTGAATATTTCAAGAAGTTTTTGTTGCCGCGCTCTCTGCCAGGTATTATAACTGGCTCGATTATCGGCTTGGGCGACGGCTGGGAGGCCCTTATCGCTACTGAAATCATCGTCGGTATACAGTCTGGACTTGGACCATTCTTCGAGCTATATAAGATGGATCGTACGATAACTGTTTTCGGTATCCTCGGTTTTCTTCTGATCGTATTCTGTATTAATAAGCTGGTCTGGCTGCCGCTTTTGGAGTGGAGCCACTTGCGCCTAGAAGAGTAATTGTATGAAAAAGGAGATAATTTTAAAAAATGTCAGCAAGACCTTTCGCGATGTGCCGGGCGAGACGCTTCGTGTTTTGGAGGATATAAATCTGTCCATACGCCCGGGAGAGTTCTTAGTGCTTTTCCGCCTTTCCGGCTCAGGCCAGTCAACCTTATTTAAAATTCCTTCCGGTTCCGAGAAGGAAAAAA
>CAYUNB010000067.1:0-5051 GCA_964446095.1 uncultured Candidatus Saccharibacteria bacterium | reverse complement strand
GCATTCGTCGAGCGTGGTGCCGGTGGTGGCGACATCGTCGAGAAGTACGACAATGCGGCCTTTTGTTGCTTCTCTATTCGATAGCGCGAAAACGCCTTGAAGATTCTTGATTCTGTCTGCTCGGTTGGTAATAGATACTTGGCTTGGGGTGTGGCGGACTTTCTTCAAGATATCGTTTCGAACTTCGAAAGAAGCTCCGTTATCCATGGCGGCGATCTCTTCGGCTAGTATCGCGGCTTGATTGAAGCCGCGCTCTCTTTCGCGTTCAGCCGAAAGGGGAGTAGGAACTATGAGTATTTTCTGGTCTGTAGCTAGGGAGATTTCCGAAAGCGAAGAAAGGTCTTCTATCAGGCGTTCGTGGGCGGCTCTGGCTAGGGGCTTGGCTACTGCCCGCACCCCTTTATATTTGAGGAGCCAGATTGCTCGTTGAATTACCGGCTCGGAATAGGGGAAGAGCGTGGTTATACCGTAAATATTGCCCTCCCGAGGCAGCTTAGCTAAACAGTCCTCGCAGATGATCTCGCCGAATTGCCGGCACGAGAGACAGCGTTGAGGGAGGAGAAGATCTAGGATTTTATTGAATATTTGGGAAAACATATTTAGTCTCGAGGGGAACTGGGATATAGCTTTTTAAAATTGTAGGCGGGGGCGGCCGCTCGAACCCTTAGCCAAAACGGCCGGCGAAGCGCTCTACTAAGAGCAGCTGTTTTGGCTAGGTGTGAGAGTGGGGTTAAGCAATTTTTAAAAGCTATATCCCAGTTCCCCGTACTATGTGGATAAACTACCAGATGCCGGGGCTTTTGACTATTTGATTGTGCTATAATTTAAGTAACAGATTATATGTATGGCCAATATCTTCAGCAGCTTATTCGATTCGATACGGTCAGGTCTTTTTAAACAAGAGAGTGAGAGCATTGTAGGCATCGATATCGGCGGTGCGTCGATCAAGGCTATCCAGTTTAAGAAGGATAAGGGCAAGGCCGTACTCGAGACTTATGGTGAGTTGGCCCTCGGGCCTTACAAGGGTCTTGAGATTGGCAAGGCTACAAATCTATCGACTGAAAAGATGGTTGAAGCTCTAAATGACCTTTTCAGCGAAGCTAATATTACTACTAAGCGCGCCTCCATCGCCATACCCTTCAAGTCGAGCCTTATAAGCTTGATTGAGCTGCCAGCCCTAGATAAGGCTAAGCTCGATGAGATGATTCCTATCGAAGCCAGGAAATATATTCCTGTGCCGATCAATGAGGTAGCCCTCGATTGGTGGGTGATACCAAAGAGAGAGTCAGATATCAGCGCTGAACCAGGCACCTTCGAAGAGCCGGCTTATAAGAAGAAGACTGATACCGTTGAAGTGCTAGTCGTGGCGATTCATAAGAATACTCTTGAGGAGTATAAGACGATTGCTGATAAGCTCGGACTTACTACCAATCCTTTCGAGATTGAGACCTTCAGCGCTATTCGCTCTGTCTTCGGCCACGATCTGACAGCTACGGCTATCATAGATATGGGGGCCAGTTCGACGCGAGTTGTGATTGTTGACTACGGTATTGCTCGGGTTGTACACACTATTAATAAGGGCGCTCAAGATATCACCCTAGCCCTCGCCAATTCGCTCAATATCGATTTCACTAAGGCTGAAGAGATAAAGCGGAAAGTGGGCGCAGTCGGCAAGGTTCCGGGCGGCGATCTGCTTAATATTATTAATCCGACTATCGACTACATAATGTTCGAAGCCTCACGTATCATCCTCAATTACCAGAAGAAGTACAGCCGCTCTATCAGCAAGGCGATAATGGTCGGCGGGGGAGCATTGCTCCGCGGTCTGCCAGATATCGCTTCCAAGAGTTTGGAGATAGAGGTTAAGCTAGGTGATCCCTTCAAGAAGCTTGAAGCGCCAGCCTTCCTCGAACCAGTGCTTCAAGAAGCAGGACCATCGTTCGCAGTTGCTATTGGTGTCGCCTTAAGAGATCTATAGAATCAAAAGTATAATTTTTTAAAATTTTAATGGACGGCAATCCTATACAAGCCCCATCCTTCATCCCAAAGAAGCCTCTTGTGCAGAAGAGCGGTTTTTCCGCGAATATTCCGGGCATACTTCTCTTTCTATCCATAGTGGCCCTCATCCTCTCTGTAGGCGGCTATTTCATCGCTGTATACCGTGAACAGGCTGAGAACCAGGATGTTCAGAACCTCCAGATAATCATTAATAAGGCGCAAGAACAGTTCCAGCCGAATCAGGTGGTTAACATGACTCGGTTCGACCAGAAACTGAAGGTCGCCCAAGATTTGCTCTATTTAAATAAAGAGCCAGGTGCAATAGACCCAGCTATGCATATCACGCTCTTGCCGCTCTTCAAGCTTCTTTCTGATAAGACCTTGAAGACGGTGCGCTTTAACGACTTTAAATATACCAATACCGATAATCAGAAGATCGAGCTTCACTTAAGCGGTCAGGCGAAGGGTACGGGCGGTATTGCCAACTATGCCGCCGTAGCCGAACAGGCCAGAGAGTTCTCAGATACGAGGCTCTTGCAGAACGTGATCGTTTCCGATCTCAACCTCGACTCCAATAATAACGTGACCTTCAATATTTCTGCCGATGTAGATCCAACGCTCGTCTCCTACACCGAAGCCCTTAATCAGCAACAGCAATAAACATGTTCAAGATATTAATGCCCATAGTAATATTCGCTGGTGCTATCGGACTTTTCTTCTTGGAGACCAGTCCTATTCTTGACCGGATAGCGGAGGTGGATAAGACGAGGTCGGCTCTGGCGCAAGCAGTGGCCAGTAACGACCAGTTCCAGTCTCTCTTGAAGCAGAAGAATACTATCTTCAATCAGATTGACGACACTAAGAAGGCGCAGTTGAACACTCTCTTACCCGATAGTATCGATAATGTTCGCCTGATCATCGACATCAATAAGATCGCCTCTAACTTCGGCATGACTATCAGGAATATATCTATCAAGAATGCCGATACGAGCGCTCTTGGCCCTGATTCCAGGCTTTATGGCGTAGCTACTCTCGGCTTTTCTGTCTCTGGTCCTTATTCAACCTTCAAAAGCTTCCTAAACGCCCTGGAGACTAGCTTGCGCTTGATCGACGTTACCGCTCTCTCTTTCAGCGCTGGCGATAAGGATCAATACGAATACAACATGGAGATTAAGTCTTACTGGCTCAAATAATATGGACTCTAAAAATATACAAGCAATAGTCATAATTATCACACTAGTGCTTTTCGTTGGCGGCGCCTACCTCTACTTCAGCGGCTCCGGAGCTCCTATAACAAGCGACCTGACGGCTGTAGCACCCGATGCCAGTGGTCAGCAAGTCTTGAGCAAGCAGCTGCTCTCTGCGCTCTCGTCTCTCTCGTCTCTTAAGTTGAATACCGATTTCTTCAAGGATAAGGCCTTCAACTCCCTCGTAGACTACAGTGAGGCTATCAAAGAGGATCCACTGGGACGAGATAACCCATTTTTACCTGTACAATAAAAATAAATTAGAACTTATGAATTTAAATGCAGAACGAGGAGAGAGACGAGGCTTACGACGAAGATGTACGAATTAGTACATTGAGGAGTAAACGTAGTTTTCGACGCCCGCCCGTACCAAATGGTACGTTCGGGCGGGAAGTTATGCGTTAAGTTCAGAAGTTATAATATGATATTCCCGAAAAATATAGACATCCCCGTTAAAGACCTTGGCGGCAAGGGCGTGCCGTTCGATATTCTTAAATATGTGCCTGAAGAGTCGGCCGTGCACTACCGCTTCGTGCCGATCGACATGGCGGACGGAGTACTCGAGGTCGGTATTCTAGACCCGGACAATATTGAGGCTCGCGACGCTATCTCTTTCATCGCTTCTAAGATTGGTGTTCCGTTTAAAATTTATCTTATTTCACAGGGTGATTTCGATGCCGTGCTTCAGAGTTACAAGGGTATCTCAGGCCAGGTGGATAAGGCGCTTACCCAGATCGACGTACAGAAGAAAGAGGAGGAGGTGAAGAAGGATGTCTCGGCCGAGATCATGAAGGAGATCGCTGTCAAACCAGGTACCGGCTATGTGGAGGAGGCTCCTATAACCAAGATCGTGGCGGTTATAATCCAGAATGCTGTCGAAGGTCAAGCCTCGGATATCCATATCGAGCCGATAGGGGACAAAGTCAAGGTCCGCTTCCGCGTTGATGGCGTGCTCTATACTAGTCTCTTCCTGCCGATCTCCGTGCATGAGGCGGTAGTAGCAAGGATAAAAATTCTTACCGGTATCAAGCTCGATGAGAAGAGGAAACCGCAAGACGGGCGCTTCTCGGCCAGGATCGAGAATCGTCCTGTCGACTTCCGCGTTTCAACCTTTCCAACCTACTACGGCGAGAAGGTGGTGATCAGGATCTTGGACGCAGAGAAGGGGATCAGGCGTCTTGATCAGTTCGGCTTCACAAAGAAGAATCTCGAAGCTATTCGGGAGGGTATCACCCGGCCTTACGGCTTGATACTTCTGACAGGTCCGACAGGCTCCGGTAAAACCACAACACTCTATGCGATGCTTAATGAGGTTGATAAAGAGAAGTTCAATGTCGTTAGCTTGGAAGACCCTATCGAGTACAACATGGCTGGTGTCAGCCAGTCGCAGGTGCGGCCAGAGATCGACTACACCTTCGCTTCAGGTCTGCGCTCTATCTTAAGACAAGACCCGGATGTCATCATGGTGGGCGAGATTCGCGACGAGGAGACGGCTCGCTTGGCTATCCAAGCGGCGTTGACTGGACACTTGGTATTATCGACTCTTCATACCAATAGCGCTATCGCTGCCATTCCGAGGCTTATTGATATGGGTATCGAGCCTTACCTTATTGCGCCGACACTGACTATGGTCATCGCCCAGCGCTTGGTCGGCGTGCTTTGCGAAGAGAGCAAGTCACCCGTACCAGTGGCGGCGAAAGTCACCGACATGTTTCAATCGAAGTGCGCTCATTTTCCAGATAACAAATGCAGTGTAAGCACAATATCCACAGCTTTGTCAAGTTATCCACTTGCATCCACAGGTCA
>CAYUNB010000066.1:0-5051 GCA_964446095.1 uncultured Candidatus Saccharibacteria bacterium | reverse complement strand
CGCTGATGAGGTGTGTGATGTCACTGGTCCTGAGCGGGGGTTCCTCCGGTACCAGTATCTCTGCGATCGCTTGTAGTGTAACGGAGTGTCGATCTATGGCCACGGCCTCCGCTTCGTAGCGCTTGCCATCCGGCCCCGCCTGCTCGATCATCTCGCCGATCTCAATCCGTCGAGAGAGAAGAATATGCCTAGCCTCATCGCCGGCAACCTCGACTATCTCTTCGGTTTTAAGCGGAGCGGGAGAGAGGAAATAGGACATATTTTTAAGCAGCCTCTTCTTGCTTCCTAGCTTCGGCTATCGAGTTAAGCTTGGCGTCGATCTCAGCCTCGCTCAAGCCCATTCCATTCAAGATATCGCGGAGGTCTCTGTTCTGAATACGGAGCTTAATAGATTCCTTGTCTAAGCGGCTGTACATCTCGAAGAGAGCGCGCTCGTTTGGGTCGGTACTCTTCTCAAGACCTCCCTTGAATGCCTCTTTGTTTCTGATAGCACGGTCGTCGGCGATCTTGAACATCCTGCCGACAATTGTATTAACCATCTTCTTGTAGTCGTCGGCCGGTTCGAACTGCACGTCGTCGAGCGCTTCGTCGAAGCGCGAGAGGCCGACGCTCGAGCTTAGCCTGAAGGCGAAGTCGCGGCTCTTCAGCTCCTCGATCTGCTTCTTGCGGAAGCCGGTCTTAAGCAGCCGCTCATTCACGCCTGCATCGCTTAGGTTCACTAAGTTTTTAGCATCGGTTGCCAATACTTCCTCATGATAACGCTTCGAGATCTCTCCGATCATCTCGTCACTGAGTGCCCGGTTGTTATTCAGACCGGAGATTACGGCGCCGAATTCATCGCCGCCTTCTGAAGAGGGGATGACGACGAAGCCAAGCCCCTCGAGCCACTTAGTGGTCTTGCCTTCGCGTAGAATTGTAGAGAAGAGACGCAAGCCTTCGTCGCCCTTATCATGTCCGCCGAGGTCGTTCATCGCCTTGAGGCCGTTTAAGTCGAAGGCGACCCTGGCGAGCTTCTTCAAGTCATCGACTTGGAGCGAGTCTTGGTCAGCTAGCTCGTCGATCATCTGCTTCAGACGGTATTTGGAGAGTTCCTTCCTGGCGAGCTTAACGTACTCGCGGAGGTCGAAGTAGTGCTCCATGTTGAGGTTTATGGCATCTTCCACGATCTCCTGCATTGATTCTTTGGAAGTATTCTCGCGCTTAAGTATGTCGATCATCTTGGCGACCCTGTTTCGGATAGCCTCATCCGGGATATTGCGGAGCATCTTCTGAAACTTCTTCTCCAGCTCCTCAGCCTCCACCTCAGGCTCCTTCTCACCGCTCTTCTCAAAAGCTTCGTGCAGGAGAGTAGCCTTCTCCAGGAGCTTCTCTCCGGTTTCAGCACCCTCTTTATTATTCATATCCATAGTTCGTTTTGATGTTAAGTCCTCGAGATTCATAATAAAATTCTACATTATCTTATATACCCAGTCAATATATTGACTGGTCCGTTATTAAGTCATAGTATTATCTCCGGGTATTCGAGTTCTTTGAGATATTATATCAGATAAGAGAGGCTTTTAAAGCCAGCTGAAGGAGGCTGAAGATGCAGGAGATCAGATGTCTTGTATGCAGTGGTAGCATCGATATTGAAGTCAAGGACCAACTGGCTTACTGCCAGAAGTGCGAAACGTATTCGCACCAGAAATGCTGGGATTACAATGGCGGCTGCGGCAGATATGGTTGCAATCCCAGTCCGAAGAGAGTGGTTGTGCCGGGCGTTTCTCATGATTCTAGGCTGTGGAGTGCTGCCAAATTCGTTGTCGGTTCTATGATCAGCTTTCTGATTGCATACGCCATTGCCTATAAGAATGCCGAGCTGATTCTTCCCGGCCAATTGGGCGTCTATTATGCTTGGGGTAAGCCTGTCGTTGCTAAGCCTGGAGAAGTTATCTGGGGTTACTACATTAGGCCCGCGGCGATCTATAATCTCTCAGGCACAGTCAGCTTCTCCACTAAGGTAATTTTCCAAGACTGCGGTCCGGCTACTATCTCTGGTTGTCTGAAATATAGTATCTCGCCAAGTGTGCCCGAGGATCTGGCTGAGCTCTACGAAAATAAAAGATATGATGAAGAAAGGCTCCAGCACTGGTTGAAGTTCTGCGTTCAGTCTGGTCTTTGGTCGCATAGCCAATATGTTGATGTTAAGTATTCATTGGAGAAGCGTCGAGAATTTGAGAATAGTATTTTCGATCAAGAACGCAAGCTGGACTCGAGTCTGATTAACGCTGGCGTTTGTCTAAACAGCCTCAAGATCAGCAATATCGAATACTCCGCCTCTTGCCAGGAGATACTCTCGCGTCCCCCAAGCAAGCCTTAATATGCAAGATAACTTGGACAAGTTCGGTAAAGGCTGGGGCCATAGCGTAGTTGTAAATGGATTGATCTTGGCTCTCGTCGCCTTCGCGGCCTTCATCTTTCTCGATGCCACTTGGCAGAATAATGATAGACGTACCTATCAAATTACTGGCAAGTGCCAAGAAGGACTCCCGATAAAGTAAAATTTGCCCCGCAGGAAACTGCGGGTTTATATATTTGACTTGGTTTATTTAATATGTTAGTTTCTGGCTGGGTGTGTAGTAGCTCTTTCATAACCAGGAGGTTTCAGATGGCCAATGATAAGGCCGGATACGCTCACTGTCAGCTTTGTAACTCAAAGATTCTCGATGGTGATGCCGGCGTCATGGACTGTCCTAAGTGCAATCATCTCTACCATATCGAGTGCTGGGGCCAGCACGGCGGCTGCTCAAACTCCGTCTGCAGTGCCTCATCTGAAGTCAATACGCTGGTGCCCGTACGGCAGGCAATGCCGAAGGATGTGGAAGCGTCCGAACTTCTCTTGGTGGCCGCCTTCGCAGGACTGACCCTCTTCTGCATGGTCTTGAGCGGCATCGATATGCTCTGTTCGGAGTTCATGTTTATCCATCATCAGCGTTTCTACCTCAATAGCTTCCGTGACGAGGAGGGGCAGCGCCACTACATCGATCCGGGCGATCTGCAGATGGACGATATGATCTCCTCCGATCTTGAAGACGAAGAGGACGCGCCGGCGGGTTACGCCATCCCCGAGCCGGTGAGGATCTCGGAGGCCTGGAAGTCACACGAGGTCAACGACCAGCTGCACAGTCAGCTTCGCAACCTGATCGAGCTGAACGACCTCAAGATGGAGGAGTGTCGCCGGCTGTCCTGCACCAAGGGCCGCGATGAGAACGATGAAGCTCTGGAACTCCTCGAGCGCTACTATCAAGGTCGGCTTCAATAGCTAGCCGAACCCCCCTGCCTAAATGGCAGGGGATTTTTTTACATCTTTAAAATAAGAAAACCCCAGCCGGTTAAGGCTGGGGTGCTGCTATCGCAGGCTTGTGTTAGGCCGCGGTGGCCGTGACCTGGGCGTTGGTCGCCTCGATCACGATTCGGACCTCCTTGGCGAACTCCGCGGGGAAGACCGCTTCGGCGATGAGCGCCATGCGGGCCTTCAGGGCGGCGTAGAAGCCAGGGGAGTTCTTGGTGATCTTCTCGTAGCCCTTGATCACCTTGAAGACCTTCTGGGTCGTGCCGCGCTGCAGTTCTTCCAGCGCTTCTTCGTACAGTTCGATGTACTTGATCGGCAAGATCGTGGCGACGGCCAGCTTGCCGCTCATGTAGGCGCCGAACTCTTCGTAGAACTCGTTCTTGGCGCTGTCCATGTAGAGGCTCAAGGAGGCCAGCTTCATCCGGGCCTCGGTGGCGTCGATCGCATGATCGATCACGGTCTGCATGGGAGTCACATCCTTTTGTCTAGGCTGTCTAGGTTCGCGCACTTCAAGTTTCTAGTAATATTATAGCACCATTTATATATAAAGTCAATAGCCCTAAAAAAGCCTTAAACTAAGGGAGTTTTTAAAGAAAAATATGAGTATATTTTATACTTGGCGAGCGAGCTCCTCCTGGATATTATTTTCAAGTTCCGCCGGGTGCTTATGGCAGTAGGCCTCGACTTCAAGGGCTGAATTGTGAGCCTTGTCATATTCCCACCCCTGGCTCATCCAGAAGCGTTCATGGAGTTCGTGGAGAAGGACGAACTTACGCTCTTCATCGACGATGTCGTTATCCAGCCAGACTTCGTTAGCTGGAACGAAGGCAGGGTAGACCTTGTCATGTCCGCCGGCGACCCAGTCGACATAGAAGAGTGAGCGAACGAGGAAGCTGTCGACGACGCAGGTTTTAACCACGGCGTTGGTGTAATCTTTCAGGAGTTCAAGACGGACTTCCTTGAGTACTTCGGGCCGATCTGTCTTTAAGAGCTCCTTTAGCCTCTTCACTCGCGGGTCTTCGTTGCGTAACTCCATCTCCACCTTGTCACCCTCATCGATAGCGTCATTGTAGTCCATACCTTCGGCCATTAGCTTATGTTCAGCTAAGAGGTGCTCGATATAGTACCGCTCCTCGCCGGGGTGGGCTTGGCGATCGAGCCAGAATTCGTCTTTAGGTATGAAGTTGAAGCGATAGTGCTGGCCGAAATTGTTGAAGTTAATATCGATATGCTGGCGGATATAGTAGCCGTCGACGATCCAGACAGTAATGCCGGAGGCTTCGCCGTATTTTTCTAAATAAGGTTTTTCCATTCCGTTATTCTAGCATAATAAAACCCCCGTTTGAGCGGGGGCTGTAGTTTAACTTCTGTTTTGAGATCTTTCTAGTTCGCGGTTGAGGTCTCTTATCTTCTCCTGCTGTTTGCGGATATAGCTGAGCAGGTTCCACTCCTTGGTTATATCGAAGATCATCTTGAACTCCTTCTCGTCACAGCTCGAGAAGTCTTGGATTCTGTTTCCATAATTATCTTCCAAGACGAAGTCGTTGAAGTCCCACGATGAGAGAACTTTCCACCTCTCTCTTCTGCTCGGCGAGACTATGCCTGCAGGCTGGAAGTAGCCTCCGACTCTAACTGTCAAGAAGACGCCATCTTCCGTTTCAGGTCGAGACTTCGTACTCATTTTACGATTGAAATTCCCGTTTTTGCCTTCTTGGAGAAT
>CAYUNB010000065.1:0-5053 GCA_964446095.1 uncultured Candidatus Saccharibacteria bacterium | reverse complement strand
TCACGAACTCAAGAAATATCTTGAGAAGAAATAAAGCAAAAGACCCCGCCAAAAGGGGTCTTTTTTACTTGTTGCGGAGGCTGGTACCGCCCCAGCTTCCCCAGGTTATGAGCCTGATGAGGTACTTTTCCTCCACTCCGCGATCAGTAATGAGAGTATATAAAATTACCTACCGGCCGTCAACCACACCAGCGGTGACCTCGCCGCTATGATTGAGCCCGGCGACAAAGGTTATTATAGCCACGCCAAGCGCCACCATTCCCAAGAATTGGAAGGTGAATTTAAGAAAATCTCGGTCGAAGAATCTCATGCCAAGCTATTATATCACGAGACAAGTGGGCTAAAAAGCGTCTTCGAGCTTGTTGAAGATCTTCCTATGTGGGTAGTCGAGAATGTCTCTGACAAACTTGTCGCAGACGCTGATTCGATAGCGGAAATCGTCGGTCTCAAATACGCCGTAGGACAGTTCCCGGCCGATCTCCGCCTCCATGGATTTGATGATCCGGTCAATAACACTCTTACGTAGCTCGTCCCCCACTATCAAGAGGTCAGCGCGACTGTCTTCATCGCTTATAAAGATACCGGCAGTGATAATAACCTTGATCCGCCCTGCGCCGCGAAGCCGACGGATGATCTCCTCCTTCTTGAATATTTCAGTGTTGAAGAGCAGCTGGCCGAGAGGATTTAGGAACGGAAAGGAGTGGTTCAAAAACCAGGCCGTGGTACTCACCTTGCGTCCACTCTTGCCCTCAACTCGCACCGTCTTCTGCTTAACCAGGCCAGCCTCCTTAAGCAGGCTCAGTTCGCGCTTGCCGACTCGGGAAGAGGTCTTGCTGCGCTCAAGCACCTCCTTCGTAGAGAAAGTGGCGTGATCATTCAAGATGAAAAGCCTCATGATTTTGACCCGATCCGGACTGGCGAAAAGCTTGGATAAAACCTCCATAGTAATAGAATATTAACAAAAAGTCCCGACAGCCAACAAGTTAATAATTACTACAATTCTATCTTTGACTTTTAACAAAAAAGGCCGTCTCATGACGGCGCTTTCTTGTTAAAATAATTTTTATTTTACTTAAGTGTGACCTTACCGCCAGCCTCCTCGATAGACTTCTTGAGCGCCTCAGCAGCAGCCTTATCCATACCCTCCTTCAACATAGCTGGAGCCTTGTCTACGATATCCTTAGCCTCCTTCAAACCGAGACCCAAGACATCCTTGACCACCTTGATAACCTGGATCTTCTGCTCGCCAGCGGCAGTGAGCTCAACATTGAATGAGCTCTTCTCCTCGGCGGCAGCACCAGCTGCAGCTCCGCCGGCAGCGGCTACGACAGTAGCCTGGGCGGTAACACCGAACTTCTCCTCTAGCAAGTGAACTAACTCGGAGAGCTCGATAACGCTCATAGCCTCAATCTTGGCTACAAGATCCTTAAACTTCTCCGGCACGGCAATATCTTTGTTTTCCATATTATTAATCTTATACTTATACTAATTAAGCCTTTTTCTTGGCTATCTGATCGAGCGAAACTACGAATCCGCGAACCGGTGCGTTCATGACGTTCAAGAGCTGCGACAAGAGCACCTCCCTTGAAGGAATCTTGGAGAGCGCGATCATTTCAGCTGCGCTCATGTACTTGCCGCTAAGGATACCACCGACGATAGCCAGCTTCTCCTTCAACTTCGACTGGAACTCGGCTACACTCTTGGCTGGGAGTACTGCATCGTTGCCGTAAGCGATAGCTACCTGGCCCTCGAGCTTCGGCATCTCGCCAGCAACGTTATTGCCTGAGAGCGCCTTCTTAAGAAGCGTCTTCTTCGAAACTGCGTAGCCGATACCCTTGGAGCGAAGACCGCTGCGCATAGCATTGGCATCCGCGACAGTCAGCCCGCCGAACTTAACGAAGACTGTAGACTCCGAACCGCCGATATTGGAGGTCAGCGAGTCTAAGATCTCCTTCTTCTGTTCTCTTTTTAATGGCATTGTGTTAAATAAATGGCCCCACCTAAAGCGGGGCTATGGACTACTAAATCCCTTGATAATTCTCGGGATAAACCGTAATCGACCCTCATAAGGACTTATCGCCTCTCGGCTTGCCTTATTTCTTCGGTAATCAATAGTATATATAAAAAAGCCCCGGCGTCAAGCCGGGGCTAATCTGCTACAGAACTCCTGCCGACTTCCCGCGCATCTCTACTGCGTAGGTCACGGAGACCGAAACGGTCACGTCCATCTCACCGACAGCCAGGTCGGGAGCAGGCCCACCGCCGCCGGCCGGCGCCGCCATCGCGCTCCGCTTATAGCTGATACCGCCTCCGGTATTCTCGACGTAGTCGTAGACGTTGGCCAAGTCGAGGGGAACTCCGAGGTCTTCGGCGCGGCTCTTCGCATTCACCTTGGCATTCTTGATCGCCAGATCAAGAGCCTGCTTGCGGAGTTCAGCATAGTTCGACATCTCGAAGACCACTCCGGCAACCTCTGCTTCGCAAGATGCCAGAGCGTCAATGGCCGCACTCGCCTGTTCGAGAGAGAGCTTCAGAGCGACCGACTGCACTGTCTTGAAGCCGACCAGCTTCTTAGTCTGGCCGCCCTTCCTGTCGCTGACATACTCGTACTCTGCACCGCAACTATAGCCCGTTGAGCAAAGATTCTTATGGTCGTCCGGACCGGCGATAGCTCCGGCGGCAGCAAGCTTCTTCTTGGCCTCTGCAAACTTCTTAGCATGGACCTTAGTGGACTCTGTCTGCGTCTTCTCCAGCGCGTTAACCTCGAAATTGACTACCACACGATCCGGGGTGCCCGACGTTTTGCCAGTCCCAGTGATATGAAGGAGACCGAAACTGCGCGCTACCTCACTCATCTTATTGTCCTCCTTGGTAAAGAACTGTCCGCGGCTTAAGCTAGCAGAATTTATGACTACTGGTCAAGACAAAATAAAATCCCTGGCGAATTGCCAGGGACGAATACAGCTTAAACCTTCACGGAACCTCGGAAGGCTTCATCCCCTCTTATGCCGATATAAGAGAGCTCTCTGGAAGATTTATCATATTTAAGATTCCTTACATGATCGAAGAGCGGGCCGTCATCGCAGTCAACCGACACACAGCAGTTACTTCCATTCGGCCAAGCAATCACTGCGAGCCGACTGCCAGACACGAAGGTCGGCTCCTCTGCGCGGCGGTAAGATTTCGACCACGGCTTATCATTCACGCACGGCTGATGGATATCTGTACCAGGAAGATGCAAGAGCAGCTGCAGCGAGAACCAATCGACAGGCCTCGTAACCTCTCGGCCGAATATGCCGAAGTAATGCTTCATGAAGCTAGATACCTCGTCGAGGCAAAATTGTGCACCGAAGCAAGCTCCAGATAAAGCTCGATTCAGCAAAGAAGTGTTGCGGCAGATGTAGCCTACACTAGAGAGATCTTCGGTGAAAGCAAGCTCGCGATCGAGGAAAACTTCTCGAAAGAAGGGACCAGTCACGCCGTTATAAGTCAGAGTATAGCCGCCATCAAGACACGAATATTTTGGCCACTTTCCAAGTTCTGGCCTCCTTCGACCAAGCTGACCATACCAGTAGGCCCGCCATTCACCCTCGGGCTTATGACCAAAAGATTCTACCTTTTCCAGAGCTCTCTTGCCGACAGTTGAGCCGTTGACATCGACAGCATACTCTTCACCAGTCTCAAGATTTCTCACAACGGTACCCAAGTGCTGATTACCAAAATAATCGCTGAAGGGCTGATAATCAAGCTTACCGGTTACGTCTTGACCGTTGACGTAAGTGCGCGGACCATTATCGACATAACCGGTCCAGACCAACTCTTCGTTGGAGAGCCAGAAGATATGCCACATATTGGTGATCCTAGTTTCGTAAACCGCTACGCCATTGATCAAAATAACGAAATACTCATCTCGTCTCGAATCCCTCTTCGTCACTCTCGCCAGTTTCTGCCCGTCGAAGGAGAGAGCGAAGCGATTCATCCCGCCGCCCTCGTCCTTCACATCCATCACTTGGTCCCGATAGATCAGGCGCCTCCTGTCCCAGAAGTGTCTATCTCCAGATTTACTGGAGTAGATCTGGAACACCGCATCTTGATTATTACGAGCAGTGAAAACCTTATTAATATCTGCGAATTTTCCGAAACCGATGACCGAACCAGTTAGGCGCTCGAGCTTATGCTCCATCTTCGGCCTCCTTTAACTACTCAGTGTCAAAATTCTATCCCGCCAAAAACTAACATATTAAAATAGAGTTGTAAATAGGTATGAAAAACCCCGGCTAAGTGCCGGGGCAGTAACTACTTGATCGTCTTCTTCAGGTCCACCCACTGGCCGATGCCGACACCGTTGAGCACGCCGCGGATGAGTTCGCTGTTGTCGAAAGACTTATGCGGATTGATACCGAGGAAGTTCGTCTCCGAAGAGATAATCCGGCCCTTAACCGACCAGGCCTTCAAGAGACCGAAGCCGAAGTCCGTCACCTTACCCTTCGTCCCTTCGAACTTGGACATGGACATGAGCGTCGGGACCTGCATCGCGATACGCAGGCCGTTTTCCGCGGACCATTCTTCAACCGACTCTTCAACGTGGAAGTTGGCGACCCAGCAGAGGTTGGCCTTGCCAGCCATATGCTTAAGCGCTCGCTGGCACCAGGTAGTAGAGGTGGCAGTCCGACCGGCGTAGTAGTGCCGGCCGCCGATGATGAGCCCGGAAGGCATGGTGTAGTAGGTATCGTTCTCGATCCTGTGGATCTTGCTGTCGATGATCTTGGAGAGCGAGGTCTTCGGAAGCTCGAACTTCTCGATCATATCTGAAACGCCGCGATAGAGGCTGCTCCAAAGGCTGGTCTCCATGGTATCGAGCGGGTCATAACCCTGCGGCCGAGACCATTCGTCATGGTTGCCGATCCAGAACAGGAAGTCCGGGAGGTTGTAGCGGATGAGCTCTTCAGTGTTGATAGCGCTCTTGTTAGCCTTAGTGCAGGGACCGAGAACCCTCTCGAGGCGCAGGTTGAGAACCTTGAGGAGCACCGTCGCGATCATAGCTGCGGCGGCC
>CAYUNB010000064.1:0-5077 GCA_964446095.1 uncultured Candidatus Saccharibacteria bacterium | reverse complement strand
CTATGGTTCTCGTTGATGCTATCTCGCGGCAGATCCCTGGCGTGCTTGGTAAGAGCGAGTCGCTCGAAGAAGGGAGGACTGCGTCCAGAGAGGTGTACACCCGGCCCGAAGTTCTCGAATATAAAGGCAAGAAGTATAAAGTTCCTAAGGTTTTGCTTTCGGGGAATCATAAGAAGATTGAGGAATATAGGAAGAGGGGCGTAGAAAACAAATTATAAAAATTGTAGGCGGGGGCGGCCGCTCGAACCCTTAGTCAAAACGACCAGTATTAACGCTCTGATAAGAGCAGTCGTTTTGGCTGGGTGTGAGAGTGGGGCTAAGCAATTTTTAGAATTTAGTTTTCGAAGCCCCGTTGCCTTGACTCCAAGATTTAAGGAAACTATATTTAAATTAATGTCTGTTCCTTGAAAGTTAAGGGAGGTGTGTCGTTGCTTCAGCAGGAGACTCTAGACAGAGCCAAGACGCTCGACAAGGAGTACTTCGGTGATCGCGAACTCAAACGACTGATCGAAGCACTGGCTGTGCAGGTTAGATCGATGCAGGAGGAGCCGACCAAGACTAACTACCGCAAGCAGATGGGCGATATCATGTTCATCTTAGCCTCTTTCGAGCGTAATACCGGCTGGGAGCTCGACGAGCTCCTGAACGATGCTCTGGTTAAGATCGAGGCTCGGCGCAAGCGGCGGCACTACTATGAAGCTCATGTGACGATCGAGCCAGTATTCGGAGAGAGGCTCCAGGAGTTCGCTCAGATCTCTAAGAAGTTCGGTTTCCATGTAGCGGAACTCCTGATGCAGAAGCGTAAGGAAGACACGCCGGAGAGGTCGGCTAAGGACTCCTTCTGCACCGGGCGGAGCATCTCGCGTTCGGATATCGAGTATCGGGCTGATAAACTTGTCGATGCGTTGCTGCTCGCTGGCTTCCAGGTGTGGCGCCACAAGATTGAAGAGACTCTTAGCGACTCGAGATATGAGAAGGATACGAGGCTGCAAGAGGAGAATCTGCCAGATAAGGAGAAGAATCCTCGCCCCCCGGCTGACGGTGCTCTAGCAGGCAAGGATGGTGAAGAAGGATGAGTCTGATGCTGGTGATCAAGATTTGGATCGGCGGCTTCCTATTTCTTGTTCTTATGCACATTGTACGAGCCTTATACTACCTCTGTTATGACTGGCGGTGGCATTTCAAAGGTGAAAAGCCGGCTCGCTCCTGTCAGGCACAGCTGGATGATATGTTGAGTTGGAATCATTTGGCCAAGAATACTCCTCTGACTACCGAGTGTATTAAGATCGTAGATGGAGATTTTGGCTTTATCTATCAAGTTAAGAATAAGGCTGGAGAGATTGTTGCTGCGGCCTGGTGCCGAAATATTCGAGGCGTGTTTGATAGGATTAAGTACGAGTTCCCCAGACTTCTTATGTTCGAGTTCATCTGGCCAGCCTGGGTTGTTGCCTTGGTTATCGATTGGATGAATGAGCTGATGCTGACATTAAAGCAGAAGAAAAATAAATAATCCCAGCCCCGCTAAGCGGGGCTTTTTGACAACCAAAAAATCTCGTGATAGTTTTTAAACCACCAAGATGTTGCTCTTTGATCAAGCCCCTCAATTATGTTCGGGGGCAAGGAGGTTCCTCATGAAATTCCCTTCAACTGCCGATAGGGTTGCGAAGTGTACCGCGCTTCTCGATGCCAAGGTTCCTGGTTGGCAAGCGAAGATCGACCTCAAGAAGCTCGATATGAATGAGAGCTCGAAGTGTCTTCTGGCTCAGGCTTGCGGCGAACCCGATCGAGATGGCAAGCTGGTGGGAGACTTCCACACCGCGCAGAGGATGCTCAAGCTCGACAATCAGCAGTGCGCCGAACTCGGCCTCATCTCTTACGGTGCCTCTCCCGAGTGCCAAGCCGACTGGCAGGAGATGAGAAGGGCTTGGGTTGAGTGGACTAAGCCTCCCGTTCAGCTGCACTAATAGCCTTGAGCCGCCTAGATGATGGGCGGTTTTTTCTTTTGTCAAAAGCCTTTATCCACATGGGCGTTGACAAATAAATGGCAGTTGTATATACTATTGCGACGTCCTTGCAAGATTGAGTTAATGGTGCATTGAGGACACCGTACAATTTATTAGATTATCTGGGATACTCTTATTTTATAAAGGTATTCTGGAGATAAGAAAGCTTAATCTTGCATACTTATCTAAACAAAACTTCGCGCCCACAAGGCCGTTGGTAAGAACCCGCAACCCTGCCGGGTTTGTTTTCGTTTTTAATAGCCAATTTTTATAAGAATTTAGTAGGATCGGTAATTTATCAACAATATGGAACAGATAAAGAAGAAATTCTTCTCCCTCTACAAGAAGCCGATGATCAAGCTCCCAGACTTGGTCGAGATGCAGCAGAACTCCTATAAGTGGGTGGTAGACACCGGCTTGGGGGAGCTCTTCAAAGAGTTCTCGCCGATCAAGGACTACACCGGCAAGAAGTTCGAGCTCGAGTTTCTCGACTTCCAGCTGGACAAGCCGAAGTTTGATGAGCATCACGCCAAGGCTAACAAGCTCACCCTTGACGCTCCGCTCCGCATCCGCGTTCGCCTGACTAACAAGGCTCATGGCGGCGAGAAGGAGCAGGAGATCTTCTTGGCTGATCTGCCGGTTATGACCGATCACGGCACCTTCATCATTAACGGCGTCGAGAGGGTTATCGTTCCTCAGCTTGCAAGGAGCTTCGGCGTCTTCTTCAATGCCAATGAGATCAAGGGCCGCAAATATTTCGGCGCTAAGATCATGCCGGTCCGCGGCGCTTGGATAGAGATAGAGTCCGATCCTGACGGCAATATATATGTGCGCGTAGATAGGAAGAGGAAGTTCCCGGTTTCATCGCTCCTCCGCATCATGAGCAATCTCTCCGACAAGGAGATTTTGGCCAAGGTGGGCGATATCGACAAGGCTTTCGAGGGTGGTGTGCCTTTCATCAAGAACTCCTTCCATAAGGATCCTGCTAAGGATATAGACCAGTCCTACCTTGAAGTCTACAAGAGGCTCCGCGATAGCGACATTGTGACCGTATCTTCAGCTAAGGAGTTTATCACCGATCTCTTCAGCCCGGAGCGCTACGACCTCTCACTCGTCGGCCGCTTCCGCTTCAACAAGCGCTTCGATCGCCCGATTGGTCAGAAGGATCTCGATGTCCGCACTCTTTCCCTCGACGACTTCGCAGTTATCTTGAACCATATCAATTATCTGAATAATACCCCTGGTGCAGCTGAAGACGATATCGACCACATGGGTCTCCGCCGCGTCCGCGCTATCGGCGAGATGCTGCAGCTTAAGATGCGTGTCGGTATGTCCCAGATGAAGAGGAATATCCAGGACAGGATGTCGACCGTCGACGAGGACACCACTCTCCCTATCCAGCTTGTCAGCCCACGACCGCTTCAGGCCAGGATCAAGGAGTTCTTCAACACTAACCAGCTCTCACAGTTCATGGGCCAGGAGAATATTCTCTCCGAGCTCGAGCACTTGAGGAGGCTCTCTGCCTTCGGTCCTGGCGGCTTGACCCGCGAACGAGCCGGCTTCGAGGTGCGCGACGTGCACACCTCCCACTACGGCAGAGTCTGTCCTATCCAGACGCCGGAAGGTCCGAACATCGGTCTTATCTTGACTCTTTCCTCTTACGCTAAGGTCAACGACCTAGGCATTATCGAGACACCTTATATAAAGGTTAAGAACGGCAAGATCACTGATGAAGTGGTCCATATGAACGCTCTTGAGGAGGAGGTGTACAACATCGCTCATGCTGCCGTTAAGTACGACGACCACGGTAAGCTCCTGGAGGAGAATATCGAGGCTCGTGTCGATACTGCCCCGGGCTTGGTGCATAAGGAGAAGGTTGACTATATCGACGTTGCCACCAACCAGGCTTACTCCATCGCTACCTCCATGGTGCCTTTCTTGGAGCACAACGATGCCAACCGAGCACTGATGGGTTCGAACATGCAGAAGCAGGCTACGCCTTGTATCGTACCGGAAGCGCCGCTCGTTGCTACTGGCATTGAGTCTGAAGCAGCCGCTACTACCGGCAGGCTCATCTTAGCCAAGCGCGATGGTATTGTTGCCAAGGTGGATGCCCGCTCGGTCACTATTAAGAATGACAAGGGCGAGGATAAGCACGACCTGGTAAACTACTCCAGAACTAACAACTTCACCGTCTTCCATCAGCGTCCGACTGTAGAAGTAGGGCAGAAGGTCAAGAAGGGCGACCTCTTGGCTGACACCTCCTCCTCAGACCAGGGCCAGATCGCGCTCGGCCAGAATATCTTCGTAGCCTTCATGAGCTGGGGCGGTGCTAACTACGAAGACGCTATTATTATCTCCGAGCGCTTGGTAAGGAACAGCAAATTCTCGTCTATCCATATTGAAGAGTTCTCCGTAAATGTGCGCGACACCAAGCTCGGACCGGAGATCACCACTCACGACATCCCGAACGTCGGCGAGGCTCGCCTCAAGAACCTCGACGAGGACGGCATCATCAAGGTCGGCGCTGAAGTCCACCCGAACGACATTCTTGTAGGCAAGATCACCCCTAAGGGCGAGACGGAACTTACTCCTGAAGAGAGGCTTCTCCGATCGATCTTCGGCGAGAAGAGCCGCGACGTCAAGGACTCATCGCTCCGAATGGAACACGGCAAGCGCGGACGCGTGGTCGGCGTCAAGGTTTTCTCAAGGGACCGCGGCGACAAGCTTGAGTCCGGCATCATCAAGAAGATCTACATCGAGATCGCTCAGCTCAGAAACATCTCTGTCGGCGACAAGCTCGCTGGACGACACGGCAACAAGGGTATTATCTCCAGAATTCTCCCGATCGAGGATATGCCTTACACCAAGGATGGCCGTCCAATCGACATGATCCTGACCCCGCTCGGCGTTCCTTCTCGTATGAACCTAGGCCAGATCTTCGAGATGCACTTAGGTCTCGCTGCTAACACTCTCGGCTATCAGGCCATCACCCCTCCTTTCCAAGGCGTGACTGAGGAGGAGATCAAGGGCGAGCTCCAGGCTGCTGGATACCCAGAAACAGGCAAGGTTAA
>CAYUNB010000063.1:0-5265 GCA_964446095.1 uncultured Candidatus Saccharibacteria bacterium | reverse complement strand
GCGAGTTCTTGATCTTAGCCTTAATGCTGTCGGCGGAAGCTTCTGCTTGTTCAACGACCGCCTGCTGCGCGGCGATATCTTCAGCTGTTGAGCCGGCCTTCTCGAGATCGTAGTTGGCCTGGAGACCGTTGACGACTAGCTTCTCTGAAGCGATATTTTGCGACTCGGCGTTAAGATTCTTGATAGCGGTATTGATCTCCGATGTAGCCGCAGCGACGTCAGCTTGATATGTTTGAAGGGTGGAGGTGTTAAGGCTCGAACCGCTGTTTAGTGTGCGCCACAGATCGTCGAGAAGGGTTCTGATATTCGTCAGTCTGGCTAGGTCTTGGCGGATCGTATCCTCGAGGCTCGAAGGTGTGGAGACGTTATTTAAATTTGCGATTTCAGCCTGCCAGTTATCGAGGTCGAGGTGGGCTGTTGCACGCTTACTCTCGATGTCCGTCTGAAGCTGGGAGTCGCTGACGCTGTAAGTCAGCTTCGGTTGGCCCGACTCGCTATTGGAGAAGAATTGGCTTAACTGTGTCCTGACGGCGTCGTTAGCCTTCGCATAAGCGTCGGCTGAAAGATCGCTGATGCTCTGGTACATATTGCTCAAGTCTTGCTGTCCCTTCTGGAGCGAGGCGAGCGAAGCGGCGATCTCCTCCGGACGGGAGCCGGACTTCAGGCTGCTCAACTTGGCGTTCGCGGCATCAACACCCGCCTCTGCCTGTTTCAATTGCGCTTCAAGGTCGCTTGTATCGAGGGTGGCTAAGAGATCGCCCGACGAGACCCTCTTGCCGACAGCCGAGTAGACTTGATTGACGATGCCACTGTTGCCGAAGGCGAGCGAGACGCTCTGGATCGGAGTGGTGTTGCCAGTCACGGAGACTGTCTGGGTGATAGGGCCCTCAGTGACGGCTACCAGGTCCGACTGCGTGCTGCCGCGGTGGGTGATATAGTATGCCAGCGGCGCTATTACTGCTAGCACCACTACGCCGATCGATACTTTTTTAATTTTGCTCATAAGTAATATTGTCTTACCTATTTAAAATTCCTGCAACTATCTTCTTGTTCAAAACTATATATTGATCGAACTCCTCCTCGTCGAGAGTCTCGAAGGTCTTCAAAACCCTTTCAAGTGCGGACTCCTTAATCTTGGTAATCTGCTTATGAGCCTTCTTCGATAGACCTAGGATAACGGTGCGGCGGTCGCTTTCTGAAGCCTTGCGGTCCACATAACCGCTTTCTACCAAGGAGTCGATCTGCTGGGTGGCAGCGCTTGAAGTGATGCCGGCGGCTTTGGCAATATCTTTGACCGAGCTTTGGCCCTGGTGCTCGATCTGCATGAGCAGGAACCACTGCGAAGGGGTGATCCTGGGCAGTTTATCACCGCCAAGACGGCCGAAGCCCATGTTCCGCCGGAGAGTATGGAAGCCTTCGAGAAGTTCCCTAATTTTCTGCTTTCTATCGGCCATATTGTATAAGCTGCTAATTATGTAAGTAGCTTAACAAAATTGCTGACGTGGCGCAAGTAGCTTGGTCTGATAATAAGATTGTCTAATTAACTCAAGATATATACAATATATAAATAGTTAAATTACTCGATTATTAATTAAGATAAATTTGTGACAAAGAAATATTTAATACCAGTCGGGGCTCTTTTAGCTGCCGGCCTGTTGCCCGCCTCATCTTTAGCTATGGCCGACGGGAAATTAGGCCTAGATATCAATACGAGCGCTGATGTACACATAGAGAGCCGGGATAGCGATAATGAGTCAGTTCGGTCTACTACTAGTGCCGATGCAACTCTTCGGGTGGAGAGCGAGGACCGGGGTGACAATCAGGGCGCTGGTGAGAGCAGTCAGTCAGGTGAGCATAAGTCTGAAAATATTAAGCAGAATGAGGATAAGGGCGATAAGGGAGAGAATGGCGGGGGTGAGAATGATAATGAGATAGAGATTGATCACCGATCAGCTGTGGAAGCTTCTACTACCATAGATAAGCCAGAACACGTCTCCAATCGCGGACAGCTGCGCAGTTTCCTTAACCACTTGATTAAAGAAGATGATCATATCGCCGACGTGAAAGTTTCTACGACGACTGTTGAGACTCACTACAATATGTCGGCCCGATTCTTCGGATTTATTCCGGCGAGCCTTAATACTGATGTGAGAGTCAACGCTGATGGTTCTGTGACAGTAACTTACCCTTGGTATGCGTTCCTATTTAGAAAGAATAGCGATCTCTTGAACAAGCTTACGCAGAGCGCCGCTTCATCTTCAGCTGGAGTCAGTACCTCCGTCTCCCTATCTGCTAGCACGCAGGCGCACTTGCTTAATCTTATATTTTCTACACTTAAAGAATCAAATTAGCAGTCAGCTTAAATATTATAAAAGCAGAGGACTCTCAGTCCTCTGCTTTTATATAATAGTGTACCCTAACTGTTACACTTATGTGGCTTTTCCTGCGCGTATATGCCGATCGGGGTATGATAGGGGAGGTCTTGGTTCATTGATATTGAAGGAGGTGCGCCATGGCTCGCAAGGTTACCCCTATCAAGCCCGATGATATCGGGAAGATGCGGAAGGCAAGCCTTCCAGACAGCGTGCTCGAGGCTTTCAACGAACTCATCGCAATGCACTTCTCCGGTTCTTCTGCTGTCGTTAAGCAAGATGACGTTGTCGATCTGATTATGGTGAAGATGGGTCTTGAAGCGGGAGAGCGCGCTAAGATCTTCAGTAATCACTGGCTAGATATCGAGGAGATATACGAGTCGGAAGGCTGGAAGGTTGTCTACGACAAGCCGGGATATTGCGAATCCTATCCTACCACCTTCACTTTTAGCCGTCGCCGCTAAGTTCTCAAGTCGTCATCCGCTGGCTCTGTCCAGCGGATTTTTTAATTCTATTGGCGGAGGTGGGAGGATTCGAACCTCCGATACCCTTTCGGGTATGCCGCATTTCGAGTGCGGTGATTTCGACCACTCACCCACACCTCCGTATGTCGTATGAGCGCTTAAAATACTAGCAGCATTTTGCTTTTTTGACAAAAGTCTATATAATTTTCCAGTGTATTGATCTTTGATCTCAATAATTTAACCCGGGAGGTTAAGGGTGAATAGTATAACCTGGAGTCCCAAGAGGTTCATCTTAAATCTATCAATCTTTTTACTTGGCGCATGCTCATTTTATGCGCTCCTAGTCTGCTGCTTCGGCTGCGAGAGTCTGTGTAATTCCATCGCTTGGTTATTCGGCCAAGATGTGGCCATGGGAATACTTGCGATAGGTGCGGTCTCGGATACCGGGATCGCGGCTCATCCGTCGCTGATTCTACCGATCTTGATAGTAGCCTATCTTGACTACAAGAATAAGCAGTTAAGATATCTGCCGTTGGGAATTCTCTTTACCCAAATACTCTCCCTTGTCATCGGACTTTTCTTTGTGGCCTTGCCCGCGATCCGCAATTCCCATTACGCTCTCTGGTAATGCCTCGTACACGCCCTCTCGGCGTGTTTTTATTTTGACGCTCTCTCAATAATGCTATATACTCCAAAACACATACTGGCCCTATCGTCTATCGGTTAGGACATGAGCTTTTCAAGCTCAGAAGCAGGGTTCGACTCCCTGTAGGGTCATCGCGAAGCGAGGAGCCTAAGCAAGCAAACTGCTTTTAAATCGAAACTCACCCGCGCCCGTAGGGCGAGACTCTGTAAGCACACCAATTATGCTAATATAAGCAGATGGAAAATTTCGAATCTAAAGAAAGTTTATCCGACGAAGAAAAAGAGATAAAAGGTCTATTCAACCAATTGAGTCCAAGAGATCAGCTACTTAGGCTAATGCTTCTCATAGACATGCCGAAGGGTGTCCGTCCCCCGGCAAGCTTAACGATCGGTGAACGTGAAAAAGAGATACTGAATTGGGCTAAAAAAGAAAACTATCTTAAAATACTTGCTGACACGCTGAAGAGTCTCATAGAGAGACAGCAGATATAGCCAAGTTCGGGTGTGGAGCTATGTTTGACATAATAAAATTTTATCTGTATAATGTAAAAAGTTAAAAGGAGGCGAAATTTGAGACGTTCTCTGAAGTGTCCATGTCTAGACTGTGGCATTGATACTCGCAAGATCAAAGAGTTCTACATGATTCATCGCGAGCTTTGGCGCCAGGCCGTACCTGATGAAGACGGTACGATGAGCAAATATCTTTGCATCAGATGTCTTGAGAAACGCTTAGGAAGGGAGCTCCAAGCTTCGGACTTTCCGCCAGATATCCCACTTAACTGGCCGGAGATAAGAGACATGAGCGCTCGTCTACTGAATCGAATAAGACCTACGGTATCGGCTTGAAGAAGCGCCACGGCATAGACCGTGCTTTTTATTTTTCAGTGCATATTTTACATTTCCTCTTTTTCCCTCTAGTCTATGGCTATGGAACCGTTAGCGCATAAGATAAGACCTAAGAACCTGGACGAATTCGTCGGTCAAGAGCACCTGGTCGGAGAGGGGAAGCCGCTTCGGATTGCTATCGAGGGCAAGCACCTCTTCTCCTTCATCCTCTGGGGTCCACCCGGTG
Organism: uncultured Candidatus Saccharibacteria bacterium; assembly: GCA_964446095.1. Taxonomy (GTDB): domain Bacteria; phylum Patescibacteriota; class Minisyncoccia; order Phycocordibacterales; family UBA12445; genus JACQCV01. The sequence goes on along the minus strand of CAYUNB010000063.1, from coordinate 712 downwards.
TTGGCAAGACTACCTTGGCTAATATCTACGCTCGGGCGCTTGATGCCGAGTTCTTCGAGCTCTCCGCTGTCTCTGCTGGGAAAGAAGATATCAAGAAGGCTATCGCTAAGGATACTGGCGGCCGGGCTAAGGTACTCTTCCTCGATGAGATCCACCGCTTCAATAAGGCTCAGCAGGACTTCCTCCTGCCCTTCGTCGAGAGCGGGACTATTGTGCTCATCGGCGCCACGACCGAGAACCCGAGCTTCGAGGTGATAGCGCCGCTTCTCTCTCGCTGCCGCGTCTTCGTCCTGAAGGAGCTTGGCGATGCAGAGATGAGCGAAGTAATCAACCGCACTGGTTTCAAGATGGATAAGAAAGCGCGCGAGTGGCTTATCTCGATGGCCAACGGCGACGCCAGAGCCGCTATAACTATGCTCGACAACACGGCTAAGTTCTATAAGAAGATCACGCTGGAGAACTTGAAGCTGACGCTCCAGAACAAGCACTTGCGCTTCGATAAGAAGGGCGAGGAGCATTACAATACGATCAGTGCCTTCATCAAGAGCATGCGCGCTTCGAACCCCGATGCCGCCCTCTATTACCTGGCGCGGATGGTCGCAGCTGGACAGGATCCCAAATTCATCGCCAGGCGGATTGTCATCTTCGCCCTCGCAGATATCGGACTAGGCCAACCGACGTCCCTGGGCGGTGCCACAGAGCTCTCCGCGCC
>CAYUNB010000062.1:0-5301 GCA_964446095.1 uncultured Candidatus Saccharibacteria bacterium | reverse complement strand
AAGAGTGCTTAAAGACAAAAAGGAACTGGATAAAGTCCTACTGGAGACACTGAAAAAAAGATATGGCAAAAAGTTCGACCCGAAGCGCCATCACCTTTCGATCTCACGCATAGAAGGTTACCTAGATACAACATATGAAAGAATATATCCCACCGCGCGGCACCAGCGTCCGAGGCACACTTGTGTTAGTATCAACACTTGCACGGAAGAACTTATCGGCGATATCAGAAACTATCTCAACGAAGTCGCGAACTCAATTAAAGAAAAATAAAAAGCGAACCACCTCATCTGCCCTCACCGGCAGATTTTTTATTTTAAATAAAAAGACCCCGCGAACGGGGTCGAAAAAACTATTTGAGATTAGGCTCGACGGGCACGAGCAAGAGGTCGCGCTTATACCAGTCGCGGATGATGCACTCGAACTTCAGCACCCAAGCTGTGCCGTCATACTTCAGCACCGGCACGTCATCGCAGCCGCCTTCGTTGTCAGTCCAGACAGTACCTGGGAAAACAAGCCAGAATTTATGGAGCTCCTCTGATGCAGTCTTCCCCCTCGGACTATTGAGAAACTTGAGAATCTTCTGCGCGTCTCTGTGTCCGAGCATAGCAGAGTTCTTAGTGGCGAAGCGAAACATCGTATGATGATTCGTCTCAGCATGTTTAACTGGGACGAAGGAGACGAGCTCGAAGAGCCACTTACCTATAAGAGGCACACTATCGCTACTCCGATGGCAGTAGTTATCCTTCGTAAGATTAGGCACGAATCTGCTATACGGCTTTGAACCAAAATCGATTCCAAGGAATAGGCGCATATATCACCTCCTCATTCAATGTCAGTCGTTAAAGAAGCCATTGCAAATGGGGCAAATGATAAGCTTGTGACCCGGATCAGAGACTACGTAGCCGCATTCATAGCATACATCTTCACCGAGGGTTAGCTTCGCTTCGACGATGGTGAAACCTTGATGGTCAATCCGCAAAACTTTCACTCTCGGATGCGGTCGGACGAATCCCGGCAGACCGGGATATATCCGACGCGGAAAGATGCGCATCTCCTTGACCTCGAAGAGAGTAAGTACTGCCAGCAAGATCACCTCTCTAGTTTTAAATGTACAATAATCTAATAACCTCTCACATATTAAAAAGTCTGTCAAATAAAAAATCCCCCGTTTATGGGAGACTTTTTATTTATCCTAAATTACTGAATATCCCTCTTGAAGCGCTCGAGGTAGTAGGCGGCAACATCGCGGCCACCCAAGCCGAAGGCGAGGCCGAAAGCCAAAGCCATAGCTGAGACAACACCCAAGAAGAGAGTATTGAGAACAGCAACGCCGATATTCAACTGAGAAAGTGACATGAGGATGGCCACGATCCAGATAAGGCCGCTAGCTATCTTGCCGAGTAAGTTAGCTGAAGGCACACCTGAAGCCTTAGCGGAACCGATCACAACCCTCTTAGTGATGTCAGCGACGACAGCAGCAACCAAGAGAAGTATTACTACGATTATAACGTTCGGGAGGAAGCCGACGATAAGCTGGCGGAGCAGGTCGTTAACCTGGCTCAAACCCAATATATCGAGTGATGCTACCAGAGCAACAGCGATAATAAAGAGCTTAATCAAGGCGCCCAAGAACTCGCCGGAATCGAGGTCAAAGCCGGCCATCGATACGATCTCTCCGACACCAAGACTCTTGAGAGCATGGTCTACCTTAAGCGCCTTAACAACTTGTGACACAGCTTGTCCGACGACAGAAGCGATAAACCAGCCGACCACGAATACTACTACCGCCAAAACAACCGCCGGCAGAAGCTGAACTAGTTGGGCTGTGACATTATTGAGCGAGTTGGCCAAGACATTGCCCCACGCATCTAAAAATGTATTCATCATTTTATTTAATTAAATTAATTAACTTCCGCCCATTGGCGGATCAGCCTGAGGCTGAAAGAAGAGCTCTGCCGGAAATTTTTATCGACCAGAATCCGTCAGAAGTCCCTAGCTTCTTATATACCTATATTATAGTATTTATCACCGGCCCCAGGTAGAGAACGCTGTGGATAAAAATATCGCCAATTATGACCAGCGCATATTCGGTAAATCCTTACCGCTTGAAGACGAATGCAAGCCTATTCTCTTCCGAACCTCTTCAAATTTACCTTCATTAACCAGCTTAGTCAGCTCTGGAAATACTCTGCCGAAAGTATCGTTTAAGTCCTTCTGCAATATTTTAATCGAGTCATCCAACCCCTCCTGCTTTTGCGAATCTTTATTATCAAGCCGCATCTTGAGCCACTCTTCGAGGTTTCTAACAGCGTTTGTAAAATTAATTCTATCTTTAGGGGTTGCCGACTCTCGATTAAATCTGATTACTTCACCAGGCATAGCAAAAAATTATATTTTAATGGCTCTATTATATATCGTAGGAGACTAGTGCGCTACTGTAGTGGTTGAGTTACTGCCATTCTGACTAGGGTCGACAACTGTCACCACCCTGCTCAACTCAATAGCCTTATTGCCGGCGGAATCCTCAGCGTCATACTTGAGAGTATAGTCTCCAGCCTGGCTCGTATCCACTGAACCGGTAGTAGTCACGCCGAGGTTATGATCTACGTTGTCTGTCACCGTCGCACCCGGGTCGACATAGCTCTCGCCGATATTAATAGTAGAGGTTGCATTGCCGATGAGCTGAAGCACTGGAGCTTCGGTATCTGTGACGGGCGAAGTCGAGTCTGAAGATTGATTGCCGACCGGCTGGCTGATATTAGTGCCGGCACCGCTCTTGTCGAGCATCGCTTTGAACTGATCTCTGGTGACGCAGACATCGTCAAGACAGAGCTCATGAGTGCTGACCTTGTCGGCGAAAAGATTCTGGAAGTAGGCGACGCCTTGTTCGATCCTTGCACCGAGGGAGGCAAGATAACTCAAGACCATCTGCACAAGCGAGTCGTTAGACGAGTCCGGTGAGATCTGCTGATAGCCGACATTCATAAACACAGCTATCTTTGTCGTGTCTTCGTGTGTAGTCGTTCCATCAGCCTGCTTAACATTACCATCGAACGCCTCGAGAGCAGTGCCAATAACCTGGCCGGAGGTCGTGGCCTTCATACCAACGCCGGCATCAGGCGACAATGTTATATAATCTCCGACAGCTATAGGGCCGCCATCAAGATTGACCTTGACCGGCACCCTTCCTGTCAAGGCCACAGGCGACGCGTTCGTAAACTCCTTACCGAGCGTAAAGCCTGGTTCAGTGGAGACAACTCCTATAACCTTTTCTGGTCTGCTAAGATCAGCTCGGCGTACACCGAATGATTCGGTGAGAGGCGCAGTGCTTGTTGAAACATTTTCATTAGATACAGAGACTATATCCCCTGGCTCTGATATATCGTCAAATCTCTGATATCTTTCAGCTAAGTCGATACCCTGAACTGTCGCATTTGAAGCGTAGATAGTTCCGGAGGTTGTACCGCAAGATCCAGTGTTACGTACGCACAACGAGCCTTGGATAGAGAGCGTAGAGACCGGGGTGTCGGTAGCAATACCTATCTTGCCAGTCGTATTTATTACGAAAGCCTTACCACTATTGCCGGCGACAGCAGGACTGTATATATCAAATGAACCATCTGTAAGACCAATATTTTTACCGATCAACCATTGTGAATCACCGCTAGTCAGTCGATCGTTAGCGTTATTGAAAGATATTGCTGTTTCTGAAGTATTACTGTTGCTTGCGATATGAAGGATACCGAATGTCGAGTTACCCTGTACTGTAAGGGCTCCGGATGGGGTGCTAGTACCAATACCGACACTTCCGGAAGTATAAGAAATATTACTGCCGGAAGATGCCCACTGAGAACCAGTAACGCATGTACCCGAGATAGCGAAACAGCCTGAGGAGAGATTGATGCCGCCGGTGGAGTAGAAGGTAGAAGTAGCGTTGGTGAAGTTAGCCATATTGTCGATCGAGAAGAGGGTGCCTGGAGTGGTGGTGGCGATACCAACATTGCCATTAGCTGAGACGATGAAGGCGGTGGAGGTGGCGGCGCCAGAGGTGGTGGCGACATTTATAGAGAGCAGGGCTAAGTTAGAAGCCGAGCCAGAGGAGGTAGCGGTAATTGAGAGGCGAGCAAGAGGCGAGGTGGTGCCGATGCCAACCAGGCCGGAGTTAGAGACAGTAAAGAGAGTAGAAGAAGCTGCGCTAACAATGTTCAAGGCACTACCAGATGGCGTACTAGAAGCCCAGAGAGTCAACTTAGCGAAGAGCGAAGATGAGGTAGCAGCAGTGGAAGTACCAATGCCGAGATTACCGGAGAAGGCCTGAGCATAGAGAATAGGAGAGGTCTGGTTGGCGAAGACGGAAACAGTACCGGACGTCTGGTTGGTCACGGCCACATCAGTCTTGCCGTCACCATTAAGATCACCCATGGCTACGCCGAACGGACTGGAACCGGTAGTATAGTTGACTCTCGAGGCGAAGGTACCGTTACCCAGGTTTCTGAAAATAGAAACTGATGTTGCCCCGTTGTTAACAACTGCAAGATCGGGTCGGCCGTCACCATTAACATCGCCGATAGCTATACCTTGATTGCCGGAGCCTGTAGAGTAGGTAACCTGAGGAGCAAATCCTGTCGAGGTGCCATTATTTATCAAGATGGACATGGTGTCAGCACCATGATTTGCAACAGCCAAGTCAGGCTTGCCGTCGCCATCGAGGTCGCCGGCGACCACACCTTCAGGATTCGAACCTACAGCGTAATTAGTTCTTGAAGAGAAGGTGCCATTGCCAGCATTTACGAATACTGAAACAGAGTTCGTGTTCAAATCAGTGGCTGCAATATCCGCCCTGCCATCTCCGTTGAAATCGGCTATGGCTATACTGAATGTACTCATTCCCGACCCATAGGTAACCCCGGAAGCGAAGGTACCATTACCGTTATTTAGAAGGACACCTATGCCACCCGAAGAATTATCACCGATGACCAGATCGGGCTTGCCGTCGCCGTTCAGGTCGCCAATAGCTACAGCGTATGCATTAGTTACTCCAGCAGAATAAGTTACCGACGAACTGAAGCCGCCGTTACCGTTATTTAGGAGTACGCCTACTGTATTACCGAGACCAGTTACCGCTAAGTCAGCCTTGCCGTCGCCATTGAAGTCGCCTATGGCTATACCTGTCGGGAAGGAGACGGAAACTGATGGGGTTGTAGAGGAGTATGTACCGTCTCCATTATTGAAGTAGACAGTGACGTTGGCGCTATTTCTATTAGCGATAACCAAGTCTTCCCTACCGTCGCCATTCATGT
>CAYUNB010000061.1:0-5321 GCA_964446095.1 uncultured Candidatus Saccharibacteria bacterium | reverse complement strand
AAGGTACTAAAAGAACTCGAAATAAAGCCGGATCAGCCTGACACCCTGCCTAAGGGCATGGTCATGCACATCGCTGGCCAAGCGGCTGGAAACTGGCGGGTAGTGGATGTCTGGGAGTCTGCAGAATATTTCGACGCCTTCCTCGAGAAGCAGCTGATACCTGCAGTAAAGAAGCTGGGATTCCCGATGCCTAACTTCGAGTTTTTCGACGTTGCCAATACATTCGTCAGGGTTTAAAAACGTTTGCTAAACATAGCTATTAATGTTACTTTAGCAAGCAGTTTAGAACTTTGATACAGGAGGTTTGAAGATGAAAGCCGGAACCATCAAGGTCGTGGCTCATGGAGATGAGCTCTTCTTCGAGTGCATGGGCGTGCTCCTTGACACCCTCGACGCTGACGACTTTTATAACGCCAGTATCAAGATTTGGCGCGATGGACAAGAGATCGACAAGGGTACGGTGCTCGAGATCGGACCCTTCAGTCTGCCTATCTTCGGCGGACTGACGGAAGTCATGGCGGAGTTCCCGACCAAGGCCGACTACAGCCGTCTCTTCCCCGACTACTTCGAAGCGGGTGACGAGATACAGTTCGTCTTGAGCCATCCCTTCGACTGGGAAATCGACTACCGGAATCTGTACGCAGAAGATGAAGTCGCCAAGAAGCTCTCCGACTTCCAAGCGCGGCTCGACTCGATGGATGCAGACGAAGAGTGGCTGGCAGAGCACGAGATCTACATGCAGCTCTTCAGTAAGGAACTCTCTCTATTCAAATTCCCCGAGAAGCCGATCTGGAGGAGGATTGAGTAATGGCTAAACCGCTCTTTAGCGCGGAAGAGACTGCTAAACATGAAGCCGATACAGACAGGTTGAGCGACAAGATGAGATACGAAGAGGTAGAACGAATTCAGAAAGCTTTCATGATTGAAGGTGTTAAAAGAGCACAGGCTAGGCCGGAAGAGTACTTGAACGCACTCCTCATCATGGTGGGCGCTCGCGGCACTGAAGCTGTTGGCTTTGACTCCGCCTTTGCAGATTCAGATACTGAAGAGTATGCGCGGAAGCTGCAGAAATACGACACCCCAGAGGCGCGCCGCAACTTGTATTCGCTGTTAATGGCCCTAACGGAGGTGCCAAGGAGCTGGGCCACATCAGCCTTCACTCGGTTCCTCCGAGGCATCGGCAAGCAGGCAGGCACTAAGTATCACGGAGCTGGAATGTTCGGAGTCAGATACGGCTGGAGAGAGATCGAGGTCAGCTGGATCTCTGATCTACTGACGAGCAACAGCTCTCCTAATTGGGTAACCTATTCGCGGGTGCTCATGTCGTATGCCAATGTCAAGGAAGAGATGGAGGAGCCTGATCCGGAAACTGGCATTGTCGAATATGATGAAAACAAATTCAGAGCGATCCGCGTCGAGCGGAATGTCGAGTTCATCAACAAGCTCTGCGCCATGCTCGAAGCCCGCGGACTGGGTCCAATACCAACTCCGGCCGATGATAAACCCAAGAAGGAACGGAAGGTAAAGATCTTCAAACCTGGAGATATCGTGCGGCTAAGAAACTTGCGAGACTTGCCTCTGCCGGCGCACATTAGAGTTCCAGTGACCAAGGTATTTAAAGGCAAGGATGGAGAAAAAGACCAGCGTATTGAAAGCCACATAGAAGAGATCATCACGAAAATTGACGATGTCGGATATTACAGGTTTTATGTTGTCGGCAAAGATAACAAGGCCTATAAATATTACCTCGGCTACGACGATAAGAAATATATTGATGGAGCGATCTTCCTCGGCGAGTGGAAGGGTGAGATCATTAAGGGTAGGGAGATTAAGCTCGACTTCCACTACTACAAAAGTTATAAGTAAAATCTAGCCCCGTTAACGGGGCTTTTTCTTTTGCCAAAATGTTAAATTTATTGTAGTTTAGGATGGTGATAGATTTCAAGATACTCAAGAAATCCAAAAAGAGCTCCGCCAGACTCGGCCTTTTGAAGACCCCGCACGGCGAAGTTGAGACGCCGGCGCTGGTACCTGTGGCGACCAAGGCGGTTATCAAAACCCTCACTTCGGAAGAGGTGAAGGCGACAGGGACCCAGCTGACCATCTCCAACACCTTCCATCTGCACCTGAAGCCAGGAGACAAGATAGTCAAGAAGGCCGGCGGTATCAACGAGTTCATGAAGGCCGATTGGCCGACGATGACCGACTCCGGCGGCTTCCAAGTCTTCTCTCTCGGCTTCGGCCACGACATGCAGGTCGGGAAGCTCTTGAAATATTTCCCCGGTAAAACCAAGGAGATGACGGTTGAGACCGGCAGCAAGCCGAAATCGGTCAAGATCACTCCGGACGGCGTGCACTTCCGCTCGCCCTTCGATGGCCGTAAGCTCTTCATTGGGCCGAAGGAGTCGATCAAGTTCCAGGAGAATATCGGCGCTGATATCATCTTCGCCTTCGACGAGTGCACCCCGCCGCTCTCCTCCCTCGACTATGCCGCTAAGAGCCTCGAGCTGACTCACAAGTGGGCTAAGATCTGCGTTGAAGCCAAGAAGACGGACCAGGCACTCTACGGTATCGTACAAGGGAGCCGCTACAAAGAACTCCGAGAGAAGGCCTCGAAATATATCGACTCGCTCGACTTCGCCGGTTACGGCATCGGTGGCGACCTAGGTGAGAGCAGAGAGACTATGGACGACATCCTCTCCTGGACAATACCTAACCTCCAAGAGGGGAGGCCGCGCCATATGCTCGGCATCGGCTATCTGGAAGATATGGAGATCATCATCAAGCGCGGCATCGACACCTTCGACTGCACTGTGCCGACCCACTTCGCCCGTCGCGGCATCGCCTTCACTTCGAAAGGCAAGCTCGATCTTAAGAAGACACTGTTCTTGACCGACAAGAAGCCGATCGACAAGAGCTGCCTCTGCCACACCTGCCAGACCTATACACGAAGCTATATCTCGCACCTCTTCCGCGCCGATGAGATCACTGCCATGCGGCTCACTACCTTCCACAACCTTTTCTACTTCAACGAAGTCGTAGCTGGCATAAGGCAGAAGATTAAGGACGGTAAAATTTGACAAAACTCTATAAAGATATATTTTAGGGCTGGAGGTGGGAGATTTGGCGAGAATTTATGAAGATGTAATCCTCAAGCTCATTGATAAATTGAAAAAGCAAAAAAGACCGAGAGTCTACTGCGTTGCAAAATACTACAGTCCGATTGATGATAAGACTTGCTACTCAATCTGCAACAACCGTAAAGATTACCAGGCATTGCGCTCCAAAGGTGCTGTAGCCGATATCGAAGTTCTTTGGCGTAGTCATAAATTCGAGATTGATAATCTAAAAGAAAAGGTGGACCGATTTTGCGAGGAGCGCGGCGGGGAGATAGTAAATATTAAAATAGAGACGCAAGCCGCGAATAGGAAGAAGAGAAATGGAAAATAGAAACTACTGCGATAAGTGCAATAAGCAGGTAAGTGACAATCACTGGCACTGCGCCAACTGCGGAGAGTTGCTCACCTCGAGCTTGAGCCACGCCAAACTTCCTTCTGGATTTACCTGCGAGAAAAAAGAGGCCAGTACTTCAGAAAATACCGTCATATGGGTAAGACGATCCTTAGGACTTCCGGAATATGACGAAGAGTGGAGAGAGAAAATGCCTCTAAATTGGAAGTAGCGGACTATGCCCCGACGCCGGGGCTTTTTTATTTTTAAAATAATTCTGCAAGTGATAGAATACAAGATATGAATAACATTTTATACTTCCTCGACCCGGCATCGGCAGATATGATCTTGCAGCTGACGGTAGCCATGCTCCTCGGCCTCTTCATCGGAGCCGAGAGATCGACTTCCAATAAAACTGCCGGAATGCGTACCTACGCGCTCATCAGCTTGGGTTCATGCCTCTTCGTAGTGATCTCTCACACGGTCGCCAACACATACCTCGGGCTGACATCTTTCGACCCGCTCCGAGTCGCCTCGCAAATCGTCGTCGGTATCGGCTTCGTCGGCGGCGGTATGATCGTCACCCAGAACAACAAGATCAGCGGCATCACCACCGCCGCCGGCATCTGGCTCGCAGCGGGCATCGGCATGGCTGTAGGCTTCCATCTCTATACCATCGCCGTTTTCGCGACGCTCATGACCGTCTTCGTATTCACTACACTCTGGCACTTCGAGCGGGCTCTTAAGAAATACGCGCAGAAGAAGAAAGAGCATATGAACGACGAGGTTTGATCAGCTAGCTTAATATTTTAAAAAAAATAAAAATGCCAGTTAATGTAACATCTTTTATAGACCCGGCCAGTGCGAACATGTTTATACAAATATGCATAGCCGCTCTCCTCGGAGTATTAATAGGCGCAGAACGCTCAGCAGCCAACAAGACCGCAGGTATGAGAACTTACGGCCTGATCAGCCTAGGCTCTTGCCTCTTCGTCGTAATATCTAATGCCGTATATGCACGTTTCGAATATGCCAAACTACTAACATTCGATCCCTTACACATGGCGACCCAGGTAGTCCTCGGCATCGGCTTCGTCGGCGGCGGCATGATCGTCACTAAGCCCGATAAGATCAGTGGGGTTACGACTGCCGCTGGCATCTGGGTAGCAGCCGGCATCGGCATGGCCGTAGGTTTCGAACTGTATACCCTAGCTATACTAGTGACAGCGCTGACACTGGCGATGTTCACCCTACTGTGGCACTTCGAAGTTTATGTAAAGAAATATGCTAAAGAGCTTTACCATGATGGAGAATCGGCGGAGAAATAAATTGATTTCAAACAGACCCCCTAAAGCTCTTTAATGGCCTCGCAGATCATCGAGGGCTCGTCGTTACGAATAGACACAGTGCCGCGTATCGCCAGAGCCTTCTCAGGCAGCAGCATATTTTTATATTGAGTATAGATCCGAGGAAACATCACTACTTCCATCGAGTCGGAGAGGTCGGCGATCTTCACGAAGGCCATAAGTTCATTCTTCTTCGTGCTGATCTGCCGTACGCTCTCTATGAGCCCGCCGATGACGGCCGTAGCACCATTGCTTAGAGTCTTTATATGCTTAATAGTATTCTCCTTCTTCTCTAACTTGTCCCTAAACTTATCAAGCGGATGGCCGGAGAGGTAGAGGCCGAGGAGCTCCTTCTCCCAGTTCAGCTTATCGAAGACGCCAGCTGGAGGCGCCGGCTTCAAGCGGAGATCGGGCACCGACTGCTTGTCAGACATGCCGCCGAAGAGCGAACCTTGCGCAGTGAAGGACTTCGAACTTTCTCGCACATAGTTAAGCACGTCGTCCATATTAGCGAGCATCTGCCCC
>CAYUNB010000060.1:0-5389 GCA_964446095.1 uncultured Candidatus Saccharibacteria bacterium | reverse complement strand
GGGGGTATGTTCGCGCCTTTATCTGACACCGAAGGCGGCAAGGAGACTATGAGCGGGATCTTTATTCCGAGGACGGCTGAGCGCGAGCGGCCGGAGCAGGGTGTCGTCGTAGCTGTTGGCCCGGGCAAATTTGAGAACGGCGTGAAGGTGCCGATGTCTCTCAAGGCCGGGGATAAAGTGCTCTTCACTAAGTACGGTCCGGACGAAATTAAGCTGGATGGCAAGGAGTACTTCATACTTAGCGAGAGTAATGTATTAGCAGTAATTAACGATTAAAATTAATACTCCACAGAAATCAAAGTTTTTCCCTCCACGGTTCCGAGCAAACAGGCTTTGATTTCTGACAAGCGAGGAAAGCTAATATAAAAAATATGTCCAAGCAGATAATTTATGGCAACGATGCTCGTGAGGCTCTTAAGAGGGGCGTCGACAAGGTGGCCGACGCGGTCAAGATCACTATCGGCCCGAAGGGCAGGAATGTGATAATCGACAAGGGCTACGGCGCGCCGATGATAACTAATGACGGCGTCTCTATCGCCAAGGAGGTCGTCCTTTCTGACAAGATCGAGAATATGGGTGCGGAAATTGTTAAGGATGTCGCTAACAAAGCCAATGAGATGGCTGGCGACGGCACTACTACGGCTGTTGTTTTAACACAAGCGATAGTCGAGGGCGGCTTCAAGAAGACAGCTCTGGGTGCGAATGCTATGGGCGTGCGCCTCGGCATCGAGCATGCTACGAAGGATGTTGTCTCGGCGCTGGTCTCCATGGCTAAGCCGATCAAGAGCAAGAACGAGATCGTGCAGGTTGCGACTATCTCGGCCGAGAGCGAGGAGTTCGGCAAGATCATCGCCGATGCGATCGAGAAGGTGGGTAAGGATGGCGTGGTCACTGTCGAGGAGTCGCAGTCGTTCAATGTCGAATCTGAAGTGGTGGAGGGTATGCAGTTCGACAAGGGCTACGCCTCCCCTTACATGATCACCAACGCTGACCGGATGGAAGCCGAGTATCAGGACGCGATGATACTCATCACTGACAAGAAGATCTCTGCGATCAAAGATATCTTGCCGCTTCTCGAAAAGGTAGCCGGTTCTGGCCGCAAGGAGCTTGTGATAATCGCTGAAGACGTCGATGGCGAAGCGCTGCCGACGCTTGTCGTTAATAAGATTCGAGGCTCGTTCAACACTCTTGCTATCAAGGCTCCGGGCTACGGCGACAGGAAGAAGGAGATGCTCGAGGATATCGCTATCATGACCGGCGGACGCGTTATCTCCGATGAGCTTGGTACTAAACTTGAGAATGCTACTCTCGAGATGCTCGGCCGAGCCAGGAAGGTGGTCTCGACTAAGGATCATACGACGATTGTCGGCGGCAAGGGTAAGAAGGCTGCTATCGACGCTCGCGTAGCAGCTCTCCGCTCGCAAATCGAGAATGCCGATTCGAAGTTTGATAAGGAGAAATTACAGGAGCGGCTCGGCAAGCTTTCTGGTGGCGTGGCCGTCATCAAGGTTGGCGCTGCGACCGAGTCGGAGATGAAGTATAAGAAGCTGAAGATCGAGGATGCTGTGGAGGCGACTAAAGCTGCTATCGAAGAGGGTATTGTTGCCGGCGGCGGTACTGCGCTCATCCGCGCGATGGCCAAGGTGGCTGATAAGGGTGTTAAGTGTCCCTTCGATGATATTAAAGACGAGTTCGCGGCTGGTGTCAGCGTTCTCTTAGAATCTCTCAAAGCACCGCTTCGACAGATTGCCAATAACTCGGGCAAGACGGATGGCTCGGTCATCGTGCACCAGGTGCAGATGGGCAAGGAGAGCGAAGGGTATGATGCCAACAAGGACAAGCTGGTCAAGGATATGATCGCTGCCGGTATCGTGGACCCGGTCAAGGTGACTCGCACCTCGCTCGAGCATGCTGCTTCAGCCGCTGCGATACTCTTAACTACCGAAGTTGCTATCGCTGATGAGCCGAAGAAGGAGTCTGCTGGTGCAGGTATGCCAGGCATGGGAGGAATGGGCATGGGCGGCGGGATGGACTTTTAGTCAGTGCAAAAAACAAAAATCCCAGAAGTAAGAATTAAAATTGCCTGCTCTTCTGTCTGTCTTTCAGACAGACGTGCATAATAGTGAAAGCGCGACCAATTTAAATTCTTACTTCTGGGATTTTTGTTTAAAGTTACAGTCACTAAATATGAAATTAAAAAACGGCGGAGAATATTCTCCGCCGTTTTGGCGTTTTACCGAGGCCGTTTATGATCGGCGATCACCATCTTTTCAAATTCGTCCGGGTCCCAGTCTGCACCATCTTCAAACCCTCGATGGAATTCGGCATTCAAAGCTGGCGATGCCTGCCGCCATTCTCCATATCTCCAGCCTCGGCCGATTTTGGTGTACAGGATGCCATTATCCATCTTAGTCGTCGCCCGAAGTTGCCAGAGTTCATCGAGATGGCCTTTTAGTTCTGCCCAGCCTTTGTAAGGATCATCAATCATGGCATGGGCGTGGATAAAGAAGCTCAGGAGCGTTTCACCCAAGAGCTCGAACCCTTCTGGCAGACGCAAGCTGGTAACTATGCACCAAGTTGGCAGGAGTAAGAAGCTAGCGGCATTTTTTAGAAAAGTATCATGACGGAATATGACATGAACCCCCAAGTACTCTCGCATCTTATTATAGGTAATCACACAGGCAATTAGCCAAGCGACAGCGAATAGGCTAAACAAGACTGCAAATATCTTCAGTAACAGTAGCATTTATGGCCTCACTGCAATGTGAATGTTGCTGTATAGGAAGTAGATACACAGAACTAAGACTAGTGGGAGGATGACCAAAAAGAATATGTTTTCCCCGAGGCTGGTCGGTGTCTTGCCTTCATAGCTATTAATAGTTGAACTATTATGACAAGAATCAATTTTAGCATCAGTGACGTAATCTTCATGGCCCCGGTATCTTCTCATTGATCGGCTGCTCCGGTGTCCCCGACCCAAACTCATTTTTACAGCCTCCAATTTTTTATTTCAATGTACTAATGTCGAATAACAAAATACTATTATTTTATGAATAGTCAAGAACGCGGTGCCTATTTCAATTTATAAACCTGATATAAACCGAACTTAGCAACAGGGGAGTAGTGGGTGGCTAGAGTATTTTTTATTTGTACTGATGAAGCGTCGAGAGCATCGCCCTTCACGACGAGCACTTGGGGCAGAATGCTGGACGCGAGCGGATTATCGGCGCCGAGTGTCGGCATCCCGGTGAAGTCTTGCATGTTATAGCGATTAGGGGTCTGGAAGAAGGCCGAGGCTTCAAGCGCCTGGAGGGAGGCGACTGAAGAGGTGGCGAAGTTAGCGTTGATGTAAGAGATGAGGCGCGGGGCGTCGTCCCCGTAGTAGATGTCGGCGACGGTGAAGAGCTGGATCGTCTGGACGATAACCAAGATTATACAGATAGCCCCCGCGGTCAGCAGTTTCTTGTTTTCAGGAATCTTTTTTATCTTAGCGGTTATTGTTAAAAGCGCGTCAGGCAGGAGGAAGAGTATCAAAAGCTCGGCGATGAGGATATATCGCAGCCAGCCCGGGCTCCTCAGGTAGTAGATGAAGGCGAAGATCGAGTAGATAGCAGTGAAGGTGTAGAGTCGGGTATCTGCATCCTCTTTTCTCTTAAGATACCAAGCGAAGAGTATGGCGAGTGAGAGGCCGCTGAAGTAGATGATGGTGGTTGAGTGGTAAAGTCCGGCAAGATTATGAATGATGTTCGCCGTGATGTCCGAGCTGTAAGGATTTTTATAAAAGGCTGCAACTGACCTGAATGTCTCGACCGGCGAGCCGTGTGTCATGAGTATGAACCAGATGGCTGCCGCGGGAAGCATAGCAAGGGCAATTTTGGAAAGGTCTTTTATAGGCTCACTAAGGCGAAGCCAAGGGCCGATTTTCGAAGTCTGGCTTCGCTTACCAATCGATACAGTGAGAGTTATAGCCGGTATGATCAGCCCGAAGACGGAAGGCTTAGTGACTACGGCCAAGCCCCAGACGAGTCCAGTCTTCCAATAGTCATCCTTGTTCAGCCAGTAGTAGAGGCCTGTTAATAGAAGCAGGAAGCCGGGTATCTCGCCGACGACTGTTCGCCCGCTATCGTAGAAGGAGGCGAAGGAGCCGATGAGGAGCATTGAGAGGAGCGCCTGTTCTTCACTTGCAAAAATCTCTTTAGCTACAAAGTAGACGGCGATCAGAGCTAAGACTAGCCATATCTGCATATAGACTCTAGCCTGCTCCGGTCCGAAGCCGAAAACTTTAAAGAATATAGCGAGCGGTATCGACACGGGGTAGCCTGTCGACTGAAGTACCGGCGCGATGCCCGTGTACTGGCTAGGTGCCGTCATAATATCGAGAGTGCGGTTGTCGAGGAAGTTACGCGAGAGCTCCACAGTCTTGCCTTCGTCGATCCAGAGTCGCGGTTTGGTAATGTTAGTAGAAAAAGAGACGGCTGTAATTATAATGAGCGCTAGGAGAGCTGCGCCTCTTAGGATAGATTTTTTATTTTCTGCGTAAGTTCGTGCCATAGGTGTTTAGTCGATTCCCAGACAGTGTGCAAGCCGTAACGGACGCTTCGCTTGAAGTTGATCGACGATGCTTCGGGGAAGTATCTGACCGGCACTGGAATCTCGC
Organism: uncultured Candidatus Saccharibacteria bacterium; assembly: GCA_964446095.1. Classification (GTDB taxonomy): domain Bacteria; phylum Patescibacteriota; class Minisyncoccia; order Phycocordibacterales; family UBA12445; genus JACQCV01. Next base: position 732 of record CAYUNB010000060.1, on the reverse strand, counting down.
CGATCTTCCAGCCGCCTTGGATGATTTTGAAGAGCATCTGCGTGTCGAAGACGAAGTCGTCGGAGTTCGACATGAAGTCGACCGCGCGGAGTACATCGCCTGTGTATGCGCGCATGCCAGTGTGCCATTCAGTCAGGTTCTGCCCGCTAACTAGGTTCTCCATAAGCGTCAGCGCGCGGTTAGCTATGTACTTGTAGTGAGGCATGCCGCCGGCGAGTGCTTCTTTCCGCGTTCTTATGCGCGAGCCGAGCATGACGTCGAAGTAGTCGTCACGAATGAAGTCGACGAAATATTTGATGAGTCTCGGATCATACTGGTAGTCCGGGTGGAGCATGATGACGATATCGGCTCCGCGTTTCAATGCCAGGGTGTAGCAGGTCTTCTGGTTGCCGCCGTAGCCCTTATTCTTTTCATGTTTGACGACAATGATCGGAATCTTCCCTTCTCTTTTTTCCATGTCATTCTCGGAAAGCAATACAAATCTCTTATCCTGCATCGCCAGCGCCTTGGCTGTCTCGACGGTCTTGTCGCGGCTGTTGTCGTCGACGAGGATTATCTCGCTTACGGAATCGAGCGGGATGTCGTAGATGGTCTTCCGGAGCGTGCTTTCGGCGTTGTACGCGGGCAGGACAACTATAACTTTCGGCTTTTTGACAGATGGGGAATTTTCCATATCTCTAATTCATCTTGTAACAATAAGGCTTATCTGGAAGTATAATATATTTATGAGCA
>CAYUNB010000059.1:0-5438 GCA_964446095.1 uncultured Candidatus Saccharibacteria bacterium | reverse complement strand
AACTTCGGCCGCTCGCTCGGCGAGTTCAACATGATCAACTACACCGAGAAGATCTGGGGTATCTCGGCCGCTGACATCCACCCCGATTGGGCCACGCAGCGTATCAAGGGTCTCGACCTCTTCGCTATCTTAAAGGATACCTTGAACCGGCTCCTCTCACTCGGCTCGGCAAAGAACAAGCCGAAGTCGCTCGTCGACACCTTCTACTACCCCGAGCGCGGTACCGGCCAGATCTACGAGACGATCCGCGAACGGCTCGAGAGCCAAGGCTATAAAATACTTTTCAACACGTGGCCGATCGAGGTCAGACACTCGCACAACCGCATCAGCGAGGTGATACTCGAGAACTCGAGTGGCGAGACTATCGCCGTCGAATGCAACTATGTCGTCGAGTCAGTACCGATCACCAAGTTCGTGAAGCTTCTCTCGCCCCAGCCTCCGCTGCCAGTCCTCAATTCACTGAAGACCCTCCGCCACCGGAGTCAGGTGTATCTCTTCCTCACGCTCGACAAGGAATCGATCACAGCCGACCAGTGGATCTACTTCCCTTCCAAAGATACGCCGATCGGCCGCGTGAGCGAGATGAGGAACTTCAGCACTCTCATGAGTCCGCCGGGCAAGACCTCGCTCTTCATCGAGTTTTTCTGCTTCGAAGGCGATGAAACATGGAAGAAGAGCGATCAGGAGCTCCGTGAGTATGCCGTCGACTATCTCGAGCGCGAAGGCTTCTTCAGTGCAGGCGAAGTCCGCAACCACTACGTCATCCGCCAGCGAGATGTCTACCCGATCTACGACCTGGAGTACAAGAAGTATCTGGCTGATGTGAAGAACTATCTCGATGGCTTCCAGAATCTCTACTACATCGGCCGGCCAGGACGCTTCCGCTACAACAACCAAGACCATTCGCTGGAGATGGGAATGCTCGCTGCCAAGAGCTTGATCGACGGCAAGCGCTATGACATTGAAAAGGTCGGCGAGGAGAAAGAATATTTCGAAGAGGGCAAATTGAGAGAGAAGAAGGCTAGCTCACTTGTCTCCGAGATACCAGAGAACGGGAACTTAGACTTGCCTGCTCCCGGACAGGAGGGAAAGTCACGACCAAATCTAAGTTCCCGTTCTCTCTGCTGGTTGCTCATTATGAGTCTTTGTATAATCGCCGGGGTATATCTCTTCTTGGGTCTTCGCAGTGTCGATTCGGAAATATATATAAGCCAGATCAAATACGCCCGCGGTGATGCTTCGCTGACTACCTCCGTCGAAGATGTCCGCCTGCGCGCCTTCAAACCTCTCTACGCGCTCATCGGCCTCGCACTTCCCTTCTTAAGTCCGACGAATGTACTCATCGCCGCTAACGCCGCCTTCATGGTTGGCCTCATCTTTGCCTTCTACTTCCTCCTGCTCGAACTCGGCTTCACTGACAGCGAGAGCTTGCAGGGCACGCTCCTCTTCGGTCTCTCCTACCCTACCTTGCAATACGGCTTCGCTCTCGGCACTGACATCTCCGGCTGGTTCTTCTGCATCGCCTCGATGGCAGTGATACTCGCCGGTATCAGAAAAGAGAAGATGAGCTATTTGATGGGAGCCTCACTCATCGCTTTCCTCGGCGCGCTTAGCAAGGAGACGGGCATCTTAGGACTCTTCTTCGGCGGCCTATATATATGTATGCATATTAAGGAATGGGGCTGGCGGAAAGTTGCTAAATATCTAGCGGTACTCGCCGCACCCGCCATCGTCCTCGAAGGGATCTTCCTCTCTACCATGATCTACCTCGGCTTTCCCAGCTTCCTCCAGTGGTTCGCTTTTAACAAAGATAAATTCGGCGACGCATATACATTTAAATTCTTCGTCGGCGGTGAGCTCATCACCTTCAATATCTTCTGGCTCTTCGTGGCAGCTGGGCTCTTCGCGCTTATTTATAAAAAGATAGAGATAAGCCGGGAACGCAAGATGCAGCTAACGGCGCTCGCCCTCGCCGCCCTGCCAGTACTCAAGTGGCCGATCTTCCTCGACCGCGTTCTCAACGTCCAGTTCTTCATCATCATTCCTATCTCGCTCTATGGTATCTCGTACCTATCATCGATTATGCAAGCCAAGGGTTGGAAGAGCGGCCGTTATCTTCTTTTAACTCTGCCGATAATCTCGAGCTTAATCATCATCCGCCTCGGCGGCATGGACGGCATCTACACTCTCCGCCACACCATCTCCTCACTCATGAATAAATAAAAACCCGCACCGAGTGGTACGGGCGGCTAGAGTTAGCCGTGGTTTAGGATAGTACGCGCCAGGAGCGTGATATTCAGCCGGCCGAAGTTCTTCTCGACGTCGGCGCAGAGGCGCAGCGTGTGGCCTTCGTACTTCCGCCGGTACTCCTTATCCTCCTTCTCCGGCATCCAGGTATCGCGCCCATCGAGAAGGTTGTGCACCTTATCGTAGAGCTTCAAGAGCCGGCAGAGCGGCGAGCGCTTCCAGACCTCTTCAGCCTCTTCCGCGAATCCGCCGAAAAAGGTCATCTCCTTGATGAGCGCCCGGACTTCGTGAGAGAGGTCCTTCGGCAGAGGCGCCGTCGTATCTTCGGGCACATCGTGGTAGAGGAGCGCGACCGCTCCCCGCTCGCGGATATCTTCAGAGAGCTTAGTCTCCGAGAGCAAAGTCGCGGCGCACCAGATAGGGTGGATCGAGTACGGAGTCCTGCCGTCCCACTGCCTGTAGGCCTTACGTGGCGTTCGCGGGCATGCCTCGTGTACTCGCATCACGTAGTTTATGTCCCCGAGGAGCGCTTCATGGTCGAAGAGGTCCTGACCCTTGTCGAAGTTCATCTTACTCTCCTTTCCCGATAACTATCGGGGTTTCATTTTTGTATCAAGGTTCTTAGCCGAGTAACATCTTACCAGCTATTTAAGAGCCTGTAACATAAATATTCATTAGATGAAACAGAAATAACCCTAATTCATTATATACCTTGACTTACAAGGGTATATTGGTGTATAATAGTTGTAATAAATTTGTTACACATTATATGAATATAGAGAAGATACTGAAGAATATAGGTTTAAACAGCTCTGCCATCGCCATCTATACAGCACTCCTAGGCAGTGCTCCCCTTTCCGTATCGACCATCGCGAGGAAGACAGGACTCCACCGGCCAATCATATATAGGAATCTGCCCGAGCTTATCGAGAAGGGGCTGATAACCACCTCACCGAGAGCTAAGAAGAAGCTCTACGCCGCCGAACACCCCGACAAGATCAAGCGGCTCATCGGCGAGCTTGGCAGCGAGCTCGACAAGATAATGCCGGAGCTCGACACTATATACAACGGCGCCAGCTCGCGCCCGGTGGTGAAATATCTCGAAGGCAAGCAAGGCATCCGCTTCATCCTCGAAGATATCGTCCATACTCTGAAAAAGGGTGACACCTTCTACCGCTACAGCTCGACGAAGGACGGCAAGAAAGGGCCATCAAACCTGCCGGCTGATTATAGGAAGATAAGAGACGAGAAGAAACTGGAGCGCTTCGTCATCACGAGCGAGGAGGGTGCGAAATATGCGAAGCCGAAGCTTGAACGCTCCATAAAAGTAGTGCCGAAGGAGTACGGTCTCTTCGACTACGACATCACGCAGATTATCTACGCCGGCAAGGTCGCCTTCATCGACGACAATACCGAAACAGCCATCATCATCGAGAACAGCACCATCGCCAACTTCCAGAAGAAGATCTTCAAGATGCTATGGAACAAGATCTAAGCGACAGCATACCTGCCAGCGGCCATCTTCTTGACTAAGCCTTCCTTTTGCAGATCAGCGAGAATCTTCGTGACCAAAGCCGACTCATAGTCGAGTGTGCCCATAAGGCTCTCCGCAGTGTGCGGCTTCTGTAAGAGCGACCTTAAGATGGCGGCCCGCTTCTGCCGGTGCGAGCCGGCGAAGGGCGACTGTTTCGTGTAATGAGCGCTCCGGCGGCTCGGATTCACTCCCCTCTTCAAGTACACGCCGTAGTCGAAGAGGGCATAGTACCACTCGCGGTAGTTCTTCTTCGGCAGAGTGCGCTCTATAAGTGGTAAGATCTCGCTGTCCTTAATATTTTCTTTATCCTTGAAAAAGAAGTGGATGAAGACGGAGCGAATATTCGTCTCGATGACCACTGCTGGTAAGTCCCAGGCGAAGACCATTAGATCGCCAGCAGTAGCCGGGCCGATACCAGGCAGCGTACAGAGCGACTTGAAATCGTTCGGCAACTGGCCACTGAACTCTTTAACAACCTGCTCCGCACACCTCTTAAGGTAGACCGCCCGGCGGTTGTAGCCAAGCCCTTGCCACTCGCGAAGAACCTCACCAAGCTCCGCTTCAGCCAAGGTCCTAACCGTCGGGAACTTCTTCAAGAACGAGCGATACTTCGGCACCACTCGCTCTGCCTGGGTCTGCTGGAGCATTATTTCAGAGACGAGGATCTTATATGAGTCGCGCGTCCTCCGCCATGGGAGATCCCTGCCATGCTTTTTATAATAGCTGCGGATAGTGTTTTGAAACTGTTTAGCGTCCATAATCGGGTTACAACAGCAAAGGTCTTAGGGGACAGAGCGGAGCCTGCTACTCCCCGTGAACACCCGTCTTCACCGGGCCGGCCGGTTCGTAAGTGGCGAAGATGACGCCGTTGGTTCCAACTTTCGAATTAACAAGTTTGAAAGTTTCAGGCTGCGTTCCTTCGGCGAAGAGCTTCTTACCGCTACCTAGTGTGACGGGGTGTACCCAGAGGTGCATGTTATCTACGAGATTATTTTTAAGCAGAGTCTGGATCAGATTGCCGCTGCCCCACACCCATAGGTCCGGTCCGTCTTCCTCCTTCAACTTTTTAATCTGTGAGACCACGTCACCGGTGATACAGACAGAGTTGTTCCACGCCGGCTCGAAGGCTTCGTGCGAGACGACATACTTCTTCGTTCTATTGAAAGGGACCGCCACCTGCTGGTCCGACTTCGCATGCGGCCAGAACCCGGCGAAAATATCGTAGGTAACTCTGCCGAGCAATAGCTCGAAAGGGATGCTAAAGAATCCGTTAAGAATAGAGCCCAGCGCTTCATCTTGGGGGAAGGCCATCTGCCAGCCGCCGTATTTAAATCCACCTGTTGTGTCCTCGTCCGGCCCGCCCGGCGCCTGCATCACCCCATCTAATGTTACGAATGTCGTGGTTATAATTTTTCTCATGCCAACTATTATAGCAGAAATAAAAAGCCCCACATTAAGTGGAGCCAACCTTTCTATCTAATACTTCTTCAACGTCTCGCCGATTTTATGATCAGCATCCTCTTCAAAAATATGCAGGAGAGACTCAAGTGGCTGCCAGATATCTAAAGATAGTTTCTTAGAAAAACTATTTCGGTCTGCAGGACGATCTGACAACCCGAATTCAACATTATTGGCAACAAAACGAGGCAGACAACTT
>CAYUNB010000058.1:0-5453 GCA_964446095.1 uncultured Candidatus Saccharibacteria bacterium | reverse complement strand
CGCTACCCACAATGCCACGTACTTCTTCAGGCTCTATGATGTTGTCAACGGCCAGGCAGTGCCGCTCAATACCGGCCAGAGCTATCCGAGCTTGGTTGTCCGCGGGACCAATGTCTCATTCTCTATAAATGGTGTCTCCTCTGGCAGTACCATTGCCGGTGTCACCACGAATATCACCACTGACTCGACATCTATACCCTTCGGCGCACTGACGCCGAATGTCTCCGCTGTGGGCGCACACCGTATGAACGTCACTACAAATGCTACGAACGGCTACACGATCTTCGTGGCTCAAAATCAGCCTCTGGAGCGGAGCGATGGCTACCAGATCGCGGCGGTAGCCGGCACTAACGCCTCTCCAGCTTCCTTCGGTATCACCAATGGCTCTTACGGCGCTTACGGCTACCACACCACCGACAGCTCACTCTTCACCTCTTCTACTAACCGTTTTGCGGCGAACGATACATACGCACAGTTCGATAACAGTCTGAAGGAGGTAGTTTACAGCGGTAATGCCACTTCAAGCGAGGATACTAATATCGTTTATCGTGCGCAGGTTAATAACCTACAGCCTTCGGGTGATTATAGCGGCAGTTTAGTATATGTTATCGCTCCGGCATTTTAGCTCTAGATTGATCTTTTTACTCTTCTTGCTCTTTCCGTTATTTTCTTATGCGTCCGATAGCTTTACAGTTTTATCTTCGGGACAGGATCTCAAGCTTCACGCCGGCGATGAGGCTAGTTTCTCAATTCAGGTTAAGAACCTGATGCCTAGGCGTTATACCTCGGTCTATGTCTTCGTCACAAATGCGAACGGCGGCGGGTCGGATAAGAACTCCATTACTAGCTGGCTCAATATTCCTCGATATATTGAGTTGAAGCCGGGAGAGAATCGCACTATTCAGGCTAAATTCATCGTCAATAGGGAGGCGTTAGATGGCATCTACACGGGCCAGATCTCTTTCGCCGAAGGGATGGATGAAGCTGGAGCGGAACGGAACCTAGCCTCTGGATATGGGCATAGTGTTAATACAAGTCTGCAGGTCTATACAGACGCGGTACGGAGATTGCAGGTTGATAGTTTCTCCACCGATAGAGACGCCTATTTTAGACCCCCGGTTGGAATCTCGTACCAACTTGAGAATGTCGGTAATACGGATCTGCACCTGAACGGCCAAGTGGAGCTTTATGACCAGAACGGCACCAGGCTGTACTCTCTGCCAGCGTTCGATGCCGGTCTCTTGCTGCCGCCCGGGAGCAAGAAAGATTTCAGCCTGAATCTTGGACAGTCTTTCGGCAATGGGCGTTTCAAAGTCGTCTTGAATCTCCAATACGACAACTCATCTACGACCCAGATGGCCTACTTCACCATAATCTCTTGGCAGAAGGTGCTGCTTATCTTCATAGCCTCCATACTCCTGCTCCTGGTTATGCTAAACTTCTCTTACACTATCTATGAAAAATCTTTATAGAGTTACTATTTTAATAGGCTTTCTTTTCGCTCCATGCATGCCCCTTTTTGCTGCCGGCTCGGTAGTCAGTCTTGATCCTTCGATAATGACCGTCAACTTGAGGCAGGGCGACAGCTGGTCGAGCGGAATTAAGATCATCAACCCCAACAGTAGTGGTCTGACATATAAGATATCGCTTATCGATTTTAGGAAGGATAGTGGAACCTTTACTCCAGTTATGGGGAGTCTGCATTCAGCAGACCCTGCGTCTAGTGCGGTCTCGGAAGGCTACTCATTATCTGATTGGCTTCAGGCTAGCCATTCGAATATCTTGATCGCTAAGAACTCTTCTGTGGTGCTGCCTTTTACTCTTAAAATTCCACCCGATGCTCCCGTCGGCGAGTATCGGGCCGGGATCTTAGTCAGTCTAGCGAATGGCTCGCCAGCAGAGAGCGGCTCTCATCTATCGGTATCAACATTCGTTTCAGCCGTTCTATCCGTTAAGGTTTCTGGTTTAGATTCGTCTGTACTAAAGATCAAGAGTTTTAGACCAAGTCAGCTCGTATATGCCGACTCTAACGTGACTTTGATACTCGAGATGGCCAATGTTGCTTCTCGGTCTGTTCCGGTAGGTAGCATTGATGTGCGCGATATCTTCGGTAAACAAGCCGGCTCAATACTCTTGAGCGATAAGATAATGTCCGGCGCCCGCGGCGCAGGCGGTGGGTCAAGCTACTCTCTTAAGTGGCAGCCTTCGAGCAATATATTCAGTTTCGGTCCATACGTTGCGACCGTTAAGCTGGCCTATAACGGAACAGGGGACAGCAAACCGATCACTTCGACCTCACTCTTCTGGATAGTGCCTCTGCAGCCGATTCTCTATATAGCTTTAGCGATATTTGCCCTTCTTTTCATCGGCGACTATCTAGTGAGGCGGCACATTAGAAGGCTTTTAGGCGGAAGACGATCCAGATAAGGCATCCGATATTTGTAACCTTTGCATTTCGATGCGGGTTATCCACAACTTTTATGTCATCTGGAACGTGCGTGGTGATATAATTTTCTTATAGTTGTTGGGATTTTAAATTAATTTATTAATAATCAAGGAAATGTTTAATACAAAAATCATATCCGAAGATTCATTGCTTCTGGCGATCTCGATGATCGTCGCAGCACTGTTCCTTCTGATGCCGTCTCGTATCGTCCGCCTCGATGCAGCCCAATTGCCTTATAGCGAAGATGTTCTTACCCAGTCCAAGGTTAGCACCGCTTCTAACCATAGTTTAGTTTTCCAGTTGAGCTCCGCTATGACTGCAAGTTCCACAATCGTTGTAAACTTCCCGGTAACATTCCAGAGCACCAGCACTACTAACTATGATGGCCTCCTAAACAGCGGCACCCCGCTTGCGGCCAACTTCGACGTCGCGACGTCTTCCTCTAATACCGATTCTGGATACACCAACCTGAATGTTAAGGATAAGAACGGCTGTACCGGTACAGGTCAGAGCAGCTTTGAGGTTACCAGTATGTCTACTACAACCGGCTACACGACCTTGACTCTTACTCACTGCAATGGCTCCGATCCTGTCGCTGCCGGCAACTTCGTCAAGTTGAAGATCGGTACTGACTCGACCTTCGGCGGTACTGGCACAAGCACTCTGACTAATCCTGTTAACCCTGGACAGTACGATATCTCTATAGCCGCTCCATTTGGTACAGATAATGCTACCACTAGCGTATTCCTTCTTACGAGTAACGTTTCGATGACAGCCTCTGTGAACACTAACTTCTCCTTCAATGTCACCCCAGTGACCTGGGCACAGAATATCAACGGCGAGTCAGTAGCCTCCATGACAACTGGCGTATCGTCTACATCAATCGATTGGGGCACTCTCTCTCCTAATGTCGCTAAGGTAGCCGGCCACAGGTTGAATGTTTCCACTAACGCTGCTAACGGCTTCATGGTTACTGTAAGGCAGACGGGCAACTTGGCAAGCAATAATGGCAATGCTATCTACCCATTCACCAGCAACAACACCATCAGCTACTCTCTGACTGCTTCCTCTACCATCGCTAGAGTCGCAAGCTCTACTGCCTGGGTCTCACCATCAAATACTATCGGCTCGCCAACCACCTGGGGCCATTATGGTGTCACCAGCGACGACTCTGATATCTCTTCGACTCTAGGTATGAGATACTCTTATGTTAATACCGGTTATGCTCCTGTAGGAACTACTACAGATGCAGCGAGGATCGTTATGCACAATGCTGGGCCAGCTGATGGTACAACCAATAATGTAGGTTCGACGACTGTTGCTTACAAGATTGAGATCGGCAGCCTATTGCCTGCAGGCAGCGACTATAACAACACGCTTATCTACGTCGCAACGCCAGCATTCTAGACTCATAGTCTTTACAAAAAGCCCCCGTTTATCGGGGGCTTTTTGTATTATCCTTAAATATGTTAAAATTTAAGAATGAAATTTTCTAAACTAATAGTCGCAGCGCTGTTGCCGGTCTTTTATTTCTTATTTTTAAACTCCGCTCTAGCAGAAAACTTAACCGTAAGCCCTGTCATTATAGAACAGTCTGTTGTTCCGGGTACTACTTATAACTTTTCTTTGGATGTCACAAATAACGATAGTTCTGGAGATAATCATTTCTTTCTAGATACGGTTGACGTTAAGAACGTTACTGACTTTGGAGAGCCTGTTTTCTCAGACAATCCGGAAGAGAAAACAGGTTTTGAGATGGCCTCATGGATCCAGCTGCCTTCTTCGAGTGTCAGCATAAAACCTGGACAGACAAGCAAGGTGGCATTTTCAGTATCAGTGCCCAGTAATGCTACTCCCGGCTGGCACGCAGGGTCAGTATTCGTGGGCAATAACCCTCTTTCCGGTAATAAGAACAACTCGAGCTTAATCGACTATAAGACAGCAGTAATAATTAGTTTAAGGGTCGCGGGCGCAGTTGCTGACGAGCTGCAGATTAATAGATTTAGCACCGGAGGTTATATTCTATTTAGTCCTCATGTTGATTTCGATGTAGCGCTTGAGAATACCGGTAACGCACTTGAGCGGCCTGTCGGCTCCATACAGATTAGTGATTATTATGGCAATAACGTGGCTAATGTTGACCTCAACAGCACTCGCAGGGCGGTAGTGCCTGGCAGTGTAAGGTCACTTTCATCATCTTGGCAGGGCAACGAGTGGAGTTTTGGCCGCTACAAGGCCTCTTTAGCCCTCTCTTACGGGGACGAAAATTCCTATAAAACGACAGCAAGACAAACTTATTTCTGGGTACTGCCTGGTAAGATACTCTTCTGGTCAATATTAATTCTGCTTTCTGCTGCTGTTGTTATATATTTCGGTACGCAGTTTTACATCAAGCGCAAAGTCGATCATCTGACGAGCGGTAGGCACGACCATCAGAGAATTGGTCGAGTATCGAAGCTGGTTGTTATGGCTCTTGTTTCGCTCGTCTTCGCCATAATCTTCGGCATATTTTTATTCATTTTCTTCTCTTAACGGATGGGTTTTAACGATAATTCGATAAAGTTTATCGCTTCGTTCTTATTTCTTTTGGGAGCTATTTTAATATTCCGCCAGAACGCTCTTCAACTAGATCCAACCAGATCTTTAGCTGGCTTCGGTATGAGCGCTGTCGTGCTGCCCAACCCCCAGAGTGTCTTGAATCAGCAGCTGATAGCTAAGGAACGAGAATTGGACGCTCGAGAGCTCGCCTTAAATCAGCGCCAACTTAATATAAGCAGCACCACTTCGATGAGTGCTGAGACTCGTTCCTTCCTGGCTGGGATCGTCGTTGCTGCAGCCTTCTTGTTGCTGGTGAATGTCATCAGAAATCGAAACCGCACCTGAGCTAAAATGAATTCTACTATTAAAAAAATATTATCTCTTCTTCTGGCAATAGGTTTCTGTCTTCCTGCATACGCTTTAGCTGATGGGCTTACGAGCCTTCAGGATGTCGTTTCCGATTCTAGGC
>CAYUNB010000057.1:0-5559 GCA_964446095.1 uncultured Candidatus Saccharibacteria bacterium | reverse complement strand
TCAGTGCTGGACTCGTGACTTCGTGCTGGCGACGCAGGACTTGCTTATGGAGCAGGGTAGGACCGATATCGTCGCAACTCACCTCGAAGAGCTCGGTAAACGGCAGTACGCAGACGGCCGGATCCCAATCATGTTCGTGGATCACCCATTGAAGTTGCTTTGGCAGAAGTTGGCCGCGAGCATCAAGAATCGGCGGATGTCGTTCATTCTGAGGCGGTACTTCAGCAAGGACGGTATCGGCCAGCTCACGCCCTGGACGAAGGATTCGGAGATTCTGTATATGCTCGGAGTTGCCAAGGCTTATACCTCTGGCAAGTTCGGCGGAGCCGACGCTCGAAAGCTTTTCGACAGCACCTCGCGTGTAAACGACGCGCGGCGCTATATCCAGACGAGTTTGGGTACCGAAGCTAATCTTGTTCATGGCGGAGACTGGCGGGATACCCGCCTCGATCTCGGGGACAAGTTCTTACTGACCAATAACTGCTTGTGGTATGAAGCCCACAACCTTGTCTATCGCCAAAATTCCTATTTGATTAAGGAAGAGATCAATAAGCAGTTCTGGACAGGCACTCACTACCGCGACTATCTCGGCGTCGACGATTTCGACACACTGGGGAATGCTCTGGCGATCCTCTATGACGTCGCGCCGAAGGAGCGATGGTCCTCTATCTTCAACGAAGCCGAGAAACTCGATACACCTTACGGCTATAAGTTAAATGGCGTGACTCTGCCGCCGAAGTCTCCAGAGGAGACGGCGGTGATGGAGCGGACCAATCAGTTCGGCGTCATCTGGCCGTTCATCCACGGATTCATGATCCTCGCGCTCGTTAAGGCCGGGATGAAGGAGAAGGCACTCGAACAGTACGAGAAGTGGACAGCGCTCGACGGTCTCTATGAGTTCTATGACCCGCTGACCGGCAGGGGACACGGCAGTACAGACCAGGTCTGGAGCGCCGCGCTCTACATCCGCGCCGGCAAGGCGCTCGGAATTCTCTAAAATTTCTTACCCCGCTCTGCGGGGTTTTATATTGACATAACATCTTTTAAATATTAGTTTCTATCCAGCTTTATGTACTTTGAATGTCTAGGAGGTCTTAAATGGGTAATTCACCGGGTCAATGCTGCCTTTGCAAGAGTTCATTCTCGGACTCCCTTCGGAAAGCAAACTGTCCCAACTGTATTAGTCCTTTCTGCGAGGCATGTTGGGGTAATATGCTTAAGTGTAGCGTCTGTCGTCAGCAGATATCCTATCCGGTAGTCGGAGTATCTTCTCATGCACTGGATACGTTGAGTAAGAGTCTAGATTTAGTTAATGGCAGTTTTAGTAAGGTCATTTTTTCCTGTAAGAGAATTGCCCATGCTTGTGCCGTAGTTTGTATTGCTAATGCCTTTGTTCCGCCTGTCTACAGAGCAATGTGCGGTTTGGGTTCGGAACTTATGACAAATAGCTATCCAGGGCTGGCGACTCCCATTGGTGTACTTATTTTCTTAAGACTTATCGAACGTTTTGGAAATTTTGACATGCCGTAGTCGAAGGCCCCGCTTGATGGGGCTTTTTATTATTACTTCCAATTGATTAACGGAGTTATATATAAAAGAACAATGGCTTGACGGATTGCTAAAAAAGTTTTAGTTTCAGGTTAAGTTCGGACCTTGACAAGCTAGTACGAAGAACATCCGATAGCTTATCGGAGGAAGGAGTTCGAAAATGCCCTGTGATATCGGTTATAAGAGCTATCAGGAGACGTATCTGCCGGCACCGCAGCCTCAGCCGAAGAAGTTCGCGAAGAAGGTTGAGGCACCGAAGATCGACCAGGATCTCCTGGATAAGGTCGGCGAGACGGATCCTGAGTTCGTCGAATGGTTCAAGGAGCTCGATGCCGACAAGCTGCTCGGCTTCATCCTTGAAGAAACTCTCAAATCGAACAGCGTGAAGGGGCTGAAGTTCTCCGTCGATAATGGCTTTGTCGTCGTCGACGGTGAATACAGCTCCGAAGCGGAGAAGCGCCGCCTCAATAATGCTACGAGTGAATTCATGAACGAGTTCCAGATGCGAACGATCGAGATGATCGCCAAGCTCTTGGGCTTCGAGACAGCGCTGAGGAAGAAGGACGGCAAGCTCATCATCGAGGGTGAGAAGGCTAATACCGACAATAATCAGGTGACCCGATACTTGAAGATCTCGCGCGATGCCTCTGGCAAAAGCGAGATCATGTTCGAACATTATTCGAACCCCAAGGCGCTCAAGGAGGAGCAGGGCAAGTTCAGCCTGCTCTCCGAGATTTTCCGCGTGCCGATCAACTTCACTGAAGTCAAACGTACTTCCGGCTCGCCGATTCCGGCGGGAGAAGTGCACAATGGCCACCTGAAGGAGGTCTAGAGATGGGAATGAAGAGCCTGTTCAAGCCGGCTTACAAGACTCTAGCCAGCCTCGTTAAGCAGAAGGGGGCCGGCGAACTCTTGCCGAAGTGGTTCATAGAGGACTTCGTCGGCACTCGCAATGCTCTGATTTCGCACACTTTCGCTCTTCATGGCGATACGGGCGGCCTCTGGCCTAACCCGTACGTCTTGGACGAGCTGAAGAATCCTTACGTCGATCTCTTCGGATTTCTCTCGAAGATCTCCTCCGAGAGCGAGATGGTCATCTTCTATGACATCGCTCGCGGCGCGGAGTTCCTTAAGAAGGAGATGAAGGATAAGTTCATGGAGCTTTCCGGCCTCAAGGAAGAGGCTGGAGCCAAGTCAACTGGCAACCCTATCGAGGATGCCAAGGCTAAGCTCGCTGCTAAGAAGGGAATTCCCCGCGAGCCGGAGCTCTGCCTCCCGCTCATCGAGAAGGTGCTGAAGAAGCAGGAGAAGACGATCATCATCATCAAGTCAGCCAATTTCGTCTTCCCGGCTGGCGGCCCTGGCGGCGCTCTGCCCGCTAACGAACGCGTTAATATCGAACGCCTGCGCAACTGGTCGCTCGACGAAGAGATCAGAGCCAAGCGCTCGGTCATTATTCTGATCGCTGGTCAGATGGCTGACATCTCCAGCGAGCTTCGTAAGCCGGGTACGTCGGTAACTCCTATCTTCTTGCCTCGGCCCGATAGCGACGAGCGCCAAGTCTTCATCGAGACCTCTCTCGATCTCGATCCTAAGCTTAAGCTCAGTACCGGGGTCAAGGAGTTCACCATCGCCACTCAAGGCCTCAACTTGGCGCAGATTAAGAACATCTTCCTCCGCGCCTCAAGCGATGGCAAGGAGGTCGACCTCTCTTACGTTAAGAGCGAGAAGAACAAGATCTTGAATGAAGAGTATGGCGATATCCTCGAAGTAGTCGAAGCCGAGCATGCCTTCGAAGGTATCGGCGGCATGGAGTATATCAAGACTGAAATGCAGGAGATCGTGAGCGCCATTAAGGTCGGCGATACTAAGCGCATTCCGGCCGGGATTACTCTTATGGGGCCTCCCGGTACGGGTAAGACCGCCCTTGTTGAGGCTTTCGCTAAATCTGCTTCGTATAATTTCGTTAAGATCAAGAACCTGCGCAGCAAGTGGGTCGGCGAGTCTGAGTCTAAGTCTGAGAAGCTTCGCGGCGCGCTCTTGTCCCTTGCTCCGGTTGTCGTGATGAACGACGAGTCGGACTTGGGCGGGATGAACCGCGACGATCCTAAGGGCGACTCTGGGGTCTCCGAGCGCCTGATGCGCGACTGGATGACGCTTCTCTCTGATCCTAAGGTGGTCGGCAAGATCCTCGTTATCAACTGTACCAATCGTATCGACCGCATGGATGCGGCGCTGAAGCGTTCTGGCCGGAGCGACGAACGCTGGCTCCTGCCGATGCCCGCTCTCGATGAGCGCACTAAGATCTTTGAGGTGATGTTCAAGGAACTCGAGAAGATTCCGACCACGCTGACTGACTTCAAGCCCTTCGCCGAAGCCGTCGGCGACATCTCCGGTGCCGACATCCGCTCTATCGTTAAGAGCTCTTATAAGATGGCCACCCGAGCCGGAGCCACTGAGGTCTCTGCCGATCACGTGAAGCAGGCGATCTCCGACTTCATCCCGAACGCCAGCCAGAAGGATATCGACCTGATGCACCTTCTGGGCATCATGGAGTCCTCTTCGCGGCGAATGTTGCCGCCGAACGCTCTGGAGCTGGTGCTTAGCGCCGCTCGGAGGCGCTTGGTGCCTGGCATCAGCCAGATTCTCGATCGCATAATCGAGAATAGGATTCTCCCTACTCTCGAAGCCGAACTGGCCAAGCTAGCCGAAGGCAAATAGTTTGTTCCCCTGCATATTGCAGGGGATTTTTAATATCCGGTGGCAGCTATTGACTCTTATTTAAAATTCAGTAGTATCACAAATGTACGTGGGTCTTTGAAACTCTATAGATAAAGTAAGGAGGAAGCAATGTACGGAGGCAAGGACAGGCCTATTACTGGCACCTTTTACGAAGAGCGGACTCTGGAGCTCGAATCTAAGCCGACTGAATCGGCAGAAGCGCCTAAGAACTACAAGGGTGTCAGACTTCTGGCTGAAAGCCTGTATGCCGGAGCTATGGCTCTGGCTGCGAGGAAGCTGACGATTCTGGCTTCGGTCCAGGCTAAGCAGTGCCTGGCGCTTCTGAAGCTTCTGCCTTCTAACACCATGGAAGAGTGCGCTACCTCGCAGACTAATGTCGGGGAGATGGCTCTGCCGGATTTCCTGGACTACGATATCGCTCGGCGCAAGTTCATTGACGCCGGGCTGGCGTTCTAAGAGTCTCGCTTCGGCGAGACGAAAGGGGAGCAGAGATGGGTGGAGGCGGCAGTTACTATGATCGAGATGTTACGTCGAGCGTCGATACGACTCGCGGGGGAAGAAGCTATTCAGCTGCGGCCGAAAAGCTGACTTCTCGAAGCCAGGCCGACGCGGCGGTTCTGCCGAAAGATAAGGTGCTCCGCACCAACTCTCTGTATCCGGTCTACTGGGACTTCGATCATACGGGTTCTATGGGCGATCTGCCTAGAATCTGTACTGATAAAGCGCCTATGATTGTCGGGGAGGTTACCCGCTGCGGCTATCTGCCGGAAGGTTGGGAACTCGGTATCGGGGTAATTGGCGATGTTCTCTGTGATGACGACCCGATCCAGTTCGGTGACTTCTCAAAGCCGAGGAATGCCGATGAATGGATCCAGAGGCTTCGTCTCGAGGGAGGCGGTGGCGGGAATGGCGGCGAGTCTTATGAGATGGCCGCTTACTTCCTGGCCAATCGCTGCGAGATGCCGAATGCCGTTGAGCCGATGGCGATCTTCACTGCCGACGAACCATTGAGAGAGACTCTGCCATCAGCAACGCTAAATAAGCATTTCGGCGGCGAGCACGAGAATACTTCTGCCAAGCAAGCCTTCGGCAAGCTTCAGGAGCGTTTCAAGGGTAATGCTGTCTTGATCAGGCGTCCTTACGGCAATGATAAGGCAATCGAAAAGCAGTGGGAGAGAGTTCTTGGTAAGGGACGGATTGTGAGACTGGAAACCGACCGTGCTATCGGCGACCTGGTGGTCGGTACTATAGCTCTCCTTTCCGGTGCGC
>CAYUNB010000056.1:0-5681 GCA_964446095.1 uncultured Candidatus Saccharibacteria bacterium | reverse complement strand
TCCCAACAGTCTAGTTAGATCTAAGGCATAAATAACTATGAAAGCCAAAACAGAAAAAGTAATATATTTACTTTTTCTGTTTTTGTTACCTCTGACGTCTCTAGCTATAGGAGACGCTGGTGACCTAGGCGGTCCGGAGACTGGCGGCGGGGGAGGGGGATTAAGCCTCGCGAGTCTGGCGAGTAGGATACTCGGAGTTCTCAACACAATACCTGGACTCCTGATCGCCCTGGCTCTTGCCTATTTTCTCTATGGGCTCTTGGGTTATGTCTCTACGACTGACCCAAAGAAGCGCGGAGAATCTCGGGAGGTGATAGTTTATGGTGTGATTGCGCTCTTCGTTATGACCTCCGTCTGGGCGATAGTTAACCTTCTTGCGAAGAATTTAAACCTCATACAATAACCGTAAAAAAAATGTTTAATTTTTTCATCAACACCGCTTATGCCGCAGATATACCTACGGTGATAAATAACATTAAGAGTCAGATCGTTAATCCAATCATCGCTGTGATGTTCGGCTTGGCTCTTATCTATTTCCTGTACGGCATGCTTGAATTCTTCCAGGCCGGTGCTAATGACAAGGCCGCAGAGAAAGGTAAGGAACATATGATCTATGGTATCTTGGGTCTCGTTGTAATGGTGGGCGCCCGAGGAATAGTGGATATAATAATCAGTACTATTAATTCCTTCTAAAACAAATCTGAAAATGTAAAAACCCCGCCAACTTGGCGGGGTTTCGCTATGCCTAGATCTTTTCGAAGTAGTTCCAGTTCTGCTGGAAGATCTCTCGGAGTTCGCGCACTATCAGCTTATTGACGAGGTTCTTCAGGCTGCGCTTATGAATAAGCGCATCTCGCACCTCGGTAGCCGAGATCTTCGGTGTCGTTCCGTCGAAGCGGTTGACGACGCGCGTCTTTCGTCCAGCCTTGATGAAGTGGGCGATATCTTCGTCACAGCCTCCATAGAAGACAACCTGCATTGGGTCCGGCGTCCAGAGTGAAAGCTTGTCGTCGAGAGCTGAGAGCCAGGCGGCATCGTCGCGTTCGCCGTTTCGCCTGAAATCGCCGTGGCCAACAACTCTCAGACCAGGGAAGAGACGCTTGATCATATGCTTCCTGTCCTGATAAGAGAAGAAGTGTCTCATGCTCATCTGCGTGTTATCGCTGCCTATGACTAAGAGGCAACGGTCGGTTGGGTGGTTATCGATCATTTGATGGATCAAGGCTTCGTGGCCCAGGTGCGGCGGTTCGACGCGGCATACCAAAACTCGTGGCTCGATCATATTCTTTTTCAAGCTTAGCCTCCTTGGCTTAGGATCTGTACATATTATGAATCATATATATAAATAAGTCAAGCACCAAGATCTTGTCTTTATCCGTATTACTTTCAGGAGCTGATCGAATGCTCCGGTTACATAACTTTAAATTATAAAAATATATTTATGGGAAGTAAAAATCTTATACCTTCTGCGGCAGCCATTGCTGCTGTTGCTGGCCTCATCATCTCTCTGCCGGCATATGCCGACAATAACAATCCTGCCGGACCGCAAGGCTTCGCCAGGGGCTTTGGCCACCGAGGCGGTCATATGATGCAGGATAAGATGGGTAACGGCGTTTTTGGCCAGGTTACAGCTGTTAACGGTAATACTATCACCCTGACTGGCCGCCAGGGTTTCGGTGCGAACGCTACCGACTCCATCTTCACCGTTGATGCTACTAACGCCAAGATCATGAAGGCTGGTCAGGCTGGTAGTATAGCTAGCATCGCTGTAGGTGATAATATTATGGCCGAGGGTACTGTTAATGGTACGAATGTTACTGCTACCAATATCCGCGATGGTCGCGGACCGATGCCAGGAGGCATGATGCATGCTCCGGGTGGACCGGAAGCTCCTGCAAATCTTCCTGCAGGCAATGGCCAGCCGGTTGTAGCTGGCAACATTACTTCTATCAACGGTTCATCAATAGTCATCAGCAACAAGAGCAATGTTCAGTACAATATTGATGCTTCCAATGCCAAGATAAGCAAGGCTGGTGTTGCATCTGGGTCTATCAGCAATCTTTCAGTTAATGATCCGGTAGTCGTCCAGGGCTCGGTCAGCGGCAACTCTGTCGTTGCTTCGACTATTCTAGACCAAGTCAGACCAGCACCTGCTTCTGATACTGGGGCCAAGCTGACTCCAAACAGAGGCTTCTTCGGCGGCATCGGCCAGTTCTTCTCACATATGTTTGGTTTCTAAATTAACAGATAACTAAAAATAAAACTCCCGCTTGGGAGTTTTATTTTATATGTGCGCCGGGAAGGATTCGAACCTTCGTAGCCCAAGGGGCGACAGATTTACAGTCTGTTGCGATTGACCACTCCGCCACCGACGCGTCAGGAAGAATAATATCAGATTTGCGGCATAAGGCAAGATTTGATATTGTAGCGCTACGCCGAGGTGGTGAAATTGGTAGACACGTCAGCCTTAGGAGCTGATGCCAGCAATGGCATGGAGGTTCGAGTCCTCTCCTCGGCACAACACATTCCGCTTTCATCGTTTAATGGATAGGACATGCCCCTCCGAAGGGCAAAATGCAGGTTCGATTCCTGCTGAGAGCACAAATGAGCGGAGCGAACTTGTGCTCTCAAGCGAGCCGACTGCTTGGCTCGCGTGCAGGAATCGAAAGACTTTTCGTTATACTGCGGAGCAGTATCGAAAAGTACCCGCGCCCGTAGGGTGAGAAGCGAATACTTGGAGCTTCGCAATACCTTTTGAGAGTTTTTAAGAGCAGAACGAGTAAAAATCCAAAAGGTATACAGTCACTGTAAGCGAGATTCCCGTCTCTATTTACAACCCTCTTTATATTATATAAGCTATCGACGAATCGTTCCTTAACCTCAGGAGGTGCTACTTGGTACTCCACAAAAGAAGCTTCAAGACTTATGTGAAGGCAGAGCCAGAGGTCTCATCTGCAATAGACAAGGATAACCGCGGCATATCGACCGAAGAGATCAGCGGGCTTATCATGATTGACCCCGTCGGAGCTAGTGACTTGGTGAAGAGGTATATCAAGAGCCTGAATCTCGAACTTCTTGCCGAAGGTATCTATGCCTATAAGGCGCGGCCTCTCAACCTCTACTATCTTCTTGAAGAAGATCCAGAGTGGCTCAAGATGATCTCCGTAAATCACACACATCAGCTTCTTAATTCTTAATACCTGACCCGCTCTCGAGCGGGTTTTTAGTTGTCTCGCCAAGACCCTTGACTTACTTATAAATCTATATTAATCTCTCCACCCAGAGGTTGGGCTTATCAAGCCCGATCAGTAGTAGTTGACAAGGAGGAACAGATGGAAGAGATGCAGGGTTCGGAAGCCAGCCAGAGTTCCGCCGCGCCGGTTTTCACCTCCGTCCAGGAGGCGATGAAGGTCGCTCGTCAGTCTTGCGACCCTGTTGAGTCTGTCGGCATGGATGTCGAGAAGCTTCGTGCGGCGTGCGAGTATCTGGTTGAGCGCAGAAGCGAGCTCAAGGAGCTTGTCTTCGTTCAGCTGCCTCGTCAGGCAAGGGAGGGTGTCTCCTGGGACAAGTTCAGGGCAGGTGCGATTCAGCGCTGTCGCTGCGATAAGGACTGGATGATCAAGCCCGCAGGTATCCGGTCCAACTATGAAGCAGCAGAGGTGCCGGTCGTTCTGACTTCGAACAAGAAGGTGTATCTGAAGCCGGCTGGCGCTGACAACAGCTCGGCCTACATCTCTCTCTGTGTCGAGTCGGACGTCGTCACCTTCGACGACCTGCCTCTTGCGCCCAAGACTCACGAGCAGCAGGCCGACAAGATCTTTGCAGCACTGGGCCTGCCTCTGCTCAGTACCAAGAGCTATGCACTCTCTGATGTCAGCAGAGTGCTCGGAGAAGGTGAGAAGCTCATCTGGACCCTCGGTCTCGGCCCTGATGCGCCGCCGCTCTTCGAGCTGAAGTCGGTCAATCTCGATAATCTGACCATCACTATCGTTCCCGACAAGGATGTCGAGGTGTTCACTCTCGATGCGTCCGTCGCCGTTCCGGCCGAACCTTCTGAAGATAGCAAGGCCGAATAGTTAGTTAGCTCGCTTGCCCCGCTATGCGCGGGGCTTTTTTCTTGACTTGCCGATTGGCTCTGCTACTCTTCTGCCTAGATAGGTTCATTGACGTTCTATACACAAGGAGGCCTATGGCACTCAAGGATCGGTTTACTCACTCTGAATTGAGCGCTTTCATGCAGGCTCATATCAAGCTTGATAAGCGTTCGGGCGACAGGCTCATGGCAAGGTTCAAGGAGATCTCCGGCTTCAAGCCTCCGCCGATGAGTCAGTGGGAGCGCGACCTTGAAACGAGGGTCAGCGACCATATGGCTAGTTTCTTTTCCCGCCTTGCGGCAGAGAGGATGCTGTCGGGCGATAAGCGAGTCAGGCCGCTTGAGTATGGCGACTTGCCTCTCGTAGAGAGGCGCCTAAGCGAATTCCTCGAAGGTGAGCTCCGCAAGACATTTACCGATGAAGTCGAGATCGCCAACCTCAAGAAGGCCCTAACCGCTAACGCAGTTTACGGTACCAAGCAGATGATCGATGCCCAGATGAAGAGCTATCCTGACCCGGTCAAACAGTTCGAAGAGAACGAGAGGGCAGTACTTGCTCTGGCTGATATGGCCGAAGAGAAGAAGATGACACTGGTAGAGATGATGCAGCGCGATGAGCTGATAGATGAGATGATTCAGCGTACGACTCCTAAGCAGAAGTATATTGAGATCTTCCGCAATCTCACTGATACTCTCGATGCTGACAAAGCCGTAGTGCATATTGCCAAGCAGAGAAATATTACTAATCTTGTCGTGCTGGCCGCTATGAAGTCCGACTTGGCTCTCCGCTTCGCTAACATTAAGCGCGAATTGCATAGAGTGATGGAGGAAGAACTACGCCGCATCTACGGCGACGCGACTCACTAAGGTTTGCACCCCCGTTACATGACGGGGTTTTAATATACTCAGCCATACTTGACTAAAGATTTAAATAATATATAATTATAGATAGAAAACAGGAGGTTTGGTAATGTACACAGTGATTCTTCGGTATCTCTCTGGTTCGGGTTACGGTACGCAAAATCGCCGTCACGACTATCCTTCCAAGGAGAACTTCGATCAGCACGTCAGGGGCACGCTTGCCGCGAACCACATCGAGATCGTCGAGGAGGGGATCACGGAAGAGCGAGCCAACGAGCTGACTCGTCAAAGCGCCCGGCCATACCGGCGCTATCGCGAGAAGACTTTCTTCCGCACCGACGGAGATGTCGACGGAGTCGAGGATGGCATCCTGTTTGAGAGAAACCAGATGAAGTTTTGTCGATAGCTTTAATTGCCCCGCCGTTTGTAACGGCGGGGATTCCTTTTGACAAGCCTTATCTCGGTCTGTATATTCTGGATAGAGTCAAACGTACTTTTACAAAGGGGGTCCTATGTTTTCTTCCGTTGCTCTGTTGCTGGCTACATTCGGTTTAAGTGTATTGTCCGCTTGGCTCGTGGGCCGAGCCTGGTCAGACTCAAGAGTTATTGGCGGCTGGCTAAGGATCTTTGTTTGGGTCGCTGCCGCTCTCTCATCCCTCGGCTTCAACTGGTTTTATGCTGCATTGGCCGGCATCTTTCTTGGTCTCTGTGGCTTTGCGACGCCTGA
>CAYUNB010000055.1:0-5705 GCA_964446095.1 uncultured Candidatus Saccharibacteria bacterium | reverse complement strand
CGGCACGACCTGGCCGCGGCGCCAGCGTGAGACCTGCGTGTCGGCCACGCCGACTGCGTCGGCTCGGGTATGTCCCACAACTTTATACTTAAGCCAGTCTTTGATAAGTACCAGTTCGGTGTGTCCGCCGCTGATTAAGAGAGCTAGAGCCGGAAGCTTGAGGTCTGTCTTTTCTATCGTTCCCACTTCGCCTCTCGGCAGGAGTGCGGAAAGGGTATGACCTTCCATGTGGTTTACTGGCACGACAAGCTTATTCCAGTAGACTCCGAGAGCTTTAGCGAAGTTGATGCCGGTCCAGAGGGCTGGCTCGAGGCCGGGTCCATAGGTGACGGCGATGGCGTCGATCTTAGGTATTTCGACCGTCGGTACGAATCTAAGAAACATCTCTGTGAGTCCAGGCTCGCGCTCCAGTATCTTCTTAATTTTATTCTCTAACTTTTTATCATTTTGCGCTTCTCTTGCCTTAAGCATCTTGGCCTCCTCTAGAGCTCGTCCTAGTACTGGCACTAGGTTCGCCGCGTGTTCTCTTTTTGCGAGGTTAGGTACGACGCCCTGCCATTTAGCATGCAGTTCAGCCTGGGAGTGAACGATACCGGAGAGCAGCGTGAAAGAGTGGGAGTCTACGGTCCCGCTAGCCTCTACTAAACTTATCGCTGTCTCATCGCAGCTGGTCTCTATGCCGAGGATTATCATCTGTTTTGCAAGCATATAATATTTTTCGGTATTAGAAAAGGCCCTACGATTTGCAGGGCCGGTCGTTCTATTTTATTGCGAGTAGCTTGCTTCTAGCACTCTTTTGAACTGCAAGAGTAAAATCTTTTATGTGAGGATCTCGTATCCTATTGATAAGCTCATCTGCTTCTTTCGAATTAGGATAGTTGCTAACTAGAGCTATAACCGAAATCTCAAATGCAGTAACTTCCAATCCATAACCTCCTTTCTATTACAAAGAACTATTCATTGGGTGCGCATGCCTGGACTCGAACCAGGGGCCTTTACAATGTCAATGTAACGCTCTAACCACCTGAGCTACACGCGCATTTATTGTCATTTATTGTGTCAAATCTATCTTCCTACTCGGTTGGCCTTCTATCGGCCCTTCGTAGATAATGAAGTCTACACTATTTTTGATAGTTTCGTCTAGATTGTCCAGGCTGGTCATGTGAGGCTCTCCGGAGAGATTGACGGAGGTGGTTACGAAGGGAATTCCAGCCTCGACCACTAGATCAGTGAACCAGTGAGCGGGTATCCTAACGCCCACAGTAGCGTTGTTATTGAGAGGGTTTATATCGCTTGCCACAGCACTCTCCTCCTTAAGTTTAAGAAAGAGGGTATACGGTCCCGGCAGCTTCCCTAAGTGTCCCTCTACGCTATCTCCAATATTACAGTTATCTCTAATCCACTTTTCGCTTGGCACGATGACCGAAAACGGCTTGCTGTCTCTCTGCTTGATCTGTCGGATCTTCGCTACTGCTCCGGAGTCGAGGGCGTTGCAGCCAATACCGTAAATAGTGTCGGTCGGATAGATGAAAATCTTGCCCGAGATGATAGACTCGATGATCTCTTCTCGATTCTGAAGCGTTTCTTCTTTATTGAACAGCATCTTTGCAGGTCTGACTGCAGAAGGCTCTTTCACCGTCCATGCAGTTTGCACAACAGATGAAGTGCTTATGGCAGAGATTGTTGGCGCAGTTTACGTAGTTCTCACTGGCCACGCTGCACTTATCGCAGCGGCCGATCACTTCGTGTTCCGGCTTATCGGTGTCGAAACCCATGGTGACTCGGCCGTCGAAGACGTAGAGCTTGCCTTTGAAGTCTTGGTTTGGGTACCTCTCCATATACGAGACGATCCCGCCCGAGAGCTGGCTGACGTCCTTGAATCCTTGTTTAATGAGATAGCCTGAAGCCTTCTCGCAGCGCACGCCGCCAGTGCATACAGTCACCACCTTCTTATCTTTAAGATGCTCAAGCTCCGGCATGATCTTCGGCAGGTCGCGGAAGTTGGCTAGCGGCGGCAAGATAGACCCGGCGAAGTGTCCGACCTTGTGCTCATAGTCGTTCCTCATATCTACGACATAGAGCTCCTCGCCGCTCTTGAAAAGTTCGTGAAGCTCTTCGGGTGAGAGGTGGTGTCCGGTTGTTTCGGCGGGGTTCACATCGTCACTTCCCAGGTGGGCACTGACTATCTCGCTTCGTACCTTTATCGAGAGGGTAGGGAAGGTGGCCCCACTGCCAGCACTCTTCTTCCAGTGGATATCGGCGAAGCGCGGGTCAGCTATCGTGGCCTCGATATATTTTTCGGTATTCTCTTTAGTGCCTTCAACTGTGCCGTTGATACCCTCCGCAGCGATAATTATCCGGCCCTTCAGGCTGAGTTCCTCGCATAGGCGCCTCTGCACTGCCATAAGAGCTTCCGGATCTTCGATATGTATATATTTGTAGTAGAGAAGGACTTCGTAGCTCATCTACTATATCTACCCATTAGTTCGGCTTCAGTCAAGATGTGATCTTGCATGGCGTCGAGGAGCGCGGGCTTGGCGCTGCCAGCCGGGAGATTTAGTCTCCTGTCGAGGGCGTAGAGTCGGAAGATGTAGCGATGGCTGCCGTTTGGAGGGCATGGCGGATAGTAGCCTTCACGCTGGGCGCCATTATTACCGACAGTCCCGAAGCCAGTTTGGCCCTCCTTGACCTCGGTTATATTAGGAGATATATCCCAGACTAGCCAGTGGGTGAAGGTGCCGGCCGGCGCATCAGGGTCTTCATATATGAGTACGAGGGATTTAGCTTCAGCTGGAACCCCACTTATCTTAAGAGGCGGGTTTATGGCCTGGCCATCGCAACTGAAGCGGATCGGTATCTGTTGGCCCTCAATAAATGCGTCGCTCGTTATCTTCATACTTGATGTCACGTTAAGATTCACAGGCTGGTGCTCCGCGAAGGTTAAAAATAAAAAGAAAAGAATTAGAAAAGGAATCAGATACTCAAGCTTAAGCGTCATCTCTACATCATATCAGTCAGCTATTCGTACCGCAAAGCGTCGATCGGGTTCTTTTTGCCGGCTTGGTAGGCGGGGTAGATGCCAAAGGCAATGCCGGCGGCTGTTGAGACGACCAGTGCGAGTATGATTGCCGAAAGCGGGAAGGCGAAGACCCAGCCGATCGCCGTGAAGTTCGAAAGCGCCAGGTAGATGAGCGTTACAATGACAACGCTGGCAAGAATGCCTATAATCCCGCCGGTGAAGGTGAGCAATACTGATTCGATAAGAAACTGTTCCAATATATCTCGGTCAGTAGCGCCGACGGCCTTGCGGAGGCCGATCTCTTTCGTCCGCTCTGTAACGGAGACGAGCATGATGTTCATAATGCCGATACCGCCGACGATAAGCGAGATAGAGGCGATAGCGGCTAGGAAGAGGGTGAAGACGGAGGTGATATTACCAAGAAGCGAGAGCGCATCCTCTTGCGTACGGATGGTGAAGTCGTCTTTATTCGGATCAGTGATGCTGTGATTCTGCCGAAGCGCGAAGGTGACGCGCGACTTGGCGAAGTTGATATCATAGTTCTCATTGGCTTCGATAGTGAAGTCGTTGTAGTAGGTGATGCCGAGGAGCTGCTTCTGTGCAACAGTTACCGGCAGAACGACTAGGTTGTCCTGATCGACGCCGAGGGGACCGGTACCCTTCTTCTCCAAGACTCCGACGACGCGGAAAGTTAGATTCTTAACATGAATCAGTTTATTGATTGGGTCGATATTGGCACCGAAGAGCGTCTCGGCCAGAACCGGTCCGATGACGGCTACATTGTTATATGTATCGACATCGCTCTTGCTGAATACAGAACCCTTAGTAACATCAAAGTTTCTAACAGGGAAGAAGTCGGCAATCTCTCCTTGGTAAGTGACGACGGCGCTGTTGTCGCCATAAGAGACATTGGCCTGGCCTCGAACCTCCGGCAGGACGGCGCTGATAGAAGGTTCGCGGGAGAGGGCATCGACATCTCGGTCAGTGAGGCTTGTGATAACTATGCCCTGAGCGGAAGCGGGGGATGAGAAGCGGCCGTTCGTACTGCCGCCAGGGATGACGAAGATAAGATTCGAGCCGATACCCTTGACCTGGCTTAAGATAAGCTCT
The DNA here is from genome assembly GCA_964446095.1 of uncultured Candidatus Saccharibacteria bacterium. Classification (GTDB taxonomy): domain Bacteria; phylum Patescibacteriota; class Minisyncoccia; order Phycocordibacterales; family UBA12445; genus JACQCV01. Next base: position 1,576 of record CAYUNB010000055.1, on the reverse strand, counting down.
TGAGCTGATTGGCCGACTGACATCAATATAATCACCGATGCGATACCAACTACAATGCCGAGCATGGTGAGAGCCGAGCGCATCTTGCCATGCGAGAGGCTTCTTGTGGCTGTTTTGAAAGCGTCTTTGAATATCATCTTATTTGAGTAAGTTATCGCCGTGCTTATGCTTGACGGTGACAGGGCTGTCGCTCTCAACCATGCCGTCCTTAATGCGGATGATACGGTTGGCGAACTCTGCCGTCTGCGTCTCGTGAGTAACAAGTACGACAGTACGGCCCTTCTTGTTCAGAGACTCTAAAATCTCCATCACCTGCAGGCCAGACTTAGAATCGAGGTTGCCGGTTGGTTCGTCGGCGAAGATGACATTCGGCCCGGCGACGAGCGCGCGAGCTATTGCCACCCTTTGCTTCTGTCCGCCGGAGAGACGGCCGGCCTCCGTGTGGAGCTTATCCTCGAGGCCGACCGATCGCACCGCCTCTTCGATAAGCGTCTGTCTCTTGGCGGTCGGAATATCAGAGTAGATGAGCGGCACCTCGACATTCTCATAGACTGTCAGGCGTGAGAGCAGATTGAAGGACTGGAAGACGAAACCCATCTCGGCATTGCGGACCTTGGCCAGCTCTTGGTCTGACATCTGCTCGATGCTCTTGCCGAAAAATTTGTACGAGCCGCCCGTCGGCCGATCGAGAAAGCTCAAGATATGCAGGAGCGTCGACTTGCCGGAGCCGGAGGGGCCCATGATGGAGACGAACTCGCCGGTCTCTATGGAAAAAGAGAGTCCGCGGAGCGCTTGCGTCGGCGTACCGTCCTCGGCGTAATCCTTCTTGAGTTCTTTAACTTCTATCATCTTATGAGTTAGCTTTTCTTAAGGCCGATATTCAAAACCTGCTGGCCGATTGTGACTCCTGATAAGATCTCGACGTTGCCCTGTTCATCTTGGATGCCGAGCTTCACAGGCAGCTGCTTTGTCAGCTTGCCATCAGGAACTTCGACATAGGTGCCGCCGTCGGTCTGCAGTATCGCATATTGAGGAAGGATAAGCACATTGTCTTTGTGATTGGTCTGGATCTCAAGGTTGGAGGTCAACCCGCTCTTCAGACGAGAGTCCGGCTTGTCGAAGGATACCTTGATCTTATAGCCGATGGCGCCGCTTGTATTCGTCTGAGCTGGATCGATATAGAATACTGAGCCGTTGAAGGTCTCGCCAGGGAAGGCGTCGAGGGTTATGATCGACTGATCATTGATCGATATCTTACCTATATCTGTCTCGGGTATGATGGCATCGATCTCGAAAGAGTTGTCAGAAATGATGGAAATGAGCGGTACGGAAGGCGAGGCTGTCTGACCGACCTTAGCATCAAACTGCGTGATGATGCCGCTCTGCGTGGCAGAGATGCGCGAGTTCTTGATCTTAGCCTTAATGCTGTCGGCGGAAGCTTCTGCTTGTTCAAGGACCGACTGCTGCGCCGCGATATCTGCAGCTCTTGAACCGGGCTTCGCGAGCTCGTAGTTGGCTTGGAGACCTTTTCCGACTTAGTTGCCTGGAGGCGTATTTTGCATACTGGAGTTATCGT
>CAYUNB010000054.1:0-5800 GCA_964446095.1 uncultured Candidatus Saccharibacteria bacterium | reverse complement strand
GAGCATGCGCGCTTCGAACCCCGATGCCGCCCTCTATTACCTGGCGCGGATGGTGGCAGCTGGCGAGGATCCCAAATTCATCGCCAGGCGGATGGTCATCTTCGCCTCCGAAGATATCGGACTAGTCCAGCCGACGGCGCTGGTGGTGGCCAACGACGTCTTCCGCGCCGTCGAGACGATCGGCTACCCGGAGTGCGCTATTAACTTGGCTCACGGTGCGGCCTACTTGGCGCTCGCTCCGAAGAATCGCGACTCTTACAACGCCTACTTCCAGGCTCTGGCTGATGTCGAGCGTTATGGCAACCTGTCTATCCCGCTCGTCATCAGGAATGCCCCGAGTAAGCTTATGAAAGAGCTCGAATACGGCAAAGGTTATGATCCGTATACCAAGGAAGATCTCTTGCCGGAGAAGCTCAAGGGGAAGAAGTATCTGAAGCGGAAGGCGAAGTAGACTCTTTACATTTTATAAAAATCTGTTATATTTCAGGCGGGTTTTAGTACATTGGAAATAATGGGAGGAACGACAATGGCCGAGACGGCAGCTGAAGAGGTTCTGACTAACGAAGAGCTCCAGAGGCGCTTCGCTGAAGCTCTGGGCAAAATCCAGCGCTTGGCCGATCTTCATGACGACCTGGACTTCGAGACGAAGGACGATGCCCAAGAGGAGCTCGCTCTGGTGGAGGAAAGGTGCGCTACTCCGGAGGGTAGGGCGCTCTTCAATGAAGAGTTCGAGGGCCTCACGACCTATGAGGCTACCGTCCACATGCTCCGCGAGCAGGCCTTCTACAACGAGACGATCGACAACCTCGATCTGATCTATGGCGACGCGCTACGGTACGCCAAGATGATCTATAAGAAGCTTGGAGAGTTCGCTGCGACGGAGGAGTCTCTCATCGAGCAGCTTATCGCGATCGGCGAGATCAAGGAGGATATCGACGCCTGCAAAGACTTCGATACCGACACGGCTCCTGATGGCGAGAAGCCCTATTCGGACGTGCCGCGCGTCGAACCGCTCCTCGAAGAGAGAGATATTCTCAAGTTTCTGAAGAAGAAGGATAAGAAGAAGAGTTAGGGTAAAGAAAAATGCCCCGCACTGTGCGGGGCTGTTTTTATTTATATATGAGATGAAGTCCGAGGATGAAGAGGATCCAGCCGATGCCGAAGCCGGCGATGCCAGTGAGTGAATTCAGCCAGACATCCTTCCAGCTCTCCGGCCAGTCGGTGCTAAATGATCGCATTGCATTATAGATGTTGTATCCAAGTGTCAGCAACACGATAGTTGCTCCGAAGACGGCCAGGGCTACACCGAGTTGGCACATTTTATACTCCTTTCAGTTGCTGCTCGACTTATCAGGCGGGAGCATCTCGTAGAATTCGCCGTCGGTAATACCGAGCACTGCCAGGCCATAGACGATCGGTGTGCCAGCTTGCTTACTCTCGCGGAGTAGTGCCGGGCGGAGTTCGTCTGACTGGAAGCGCTTCGACTCGTCTTCGTAGACGGTGAACTCTCGGCGGTTGAAGTGAGTGTACTTGCCACGTTCTTGCACGATGATCCGGAGCGGATGCTCTGTAATAACTATCGCTACGAACTTCATCCCAGGAATACCGCTGATCTCGACGATCAAGTAGCTGCCGGGTGTAGTGCTGTAGTTCATTCCGGCCTCTGTGCGTGATGGTTTATCTTCACAGCAGGTACGCCCTCCACCTTGAACACCTCGAAGAAGATAACGGCACCAAGATCATCCCAAGTAAGGTCGGGGCAGTAACTTTTCAGACTTCGGAAGTATTCACGGTTAAAATAGTAGCCTGTATCGCGCTGATTCACTTTCAAGCTTTTGAGTTGCTTGAAGCTATTGAATTTCGTATCCTTGGTGGCTTGCAAAAGGACCGTGAGGCCATCCTTGAATTCGCCGATGAAGATCTCGCCAGCCTTAAGATGATACCCATTCTTGTATCTCCGGATAGTGAAGGTCTTATCGCCGAGGAGCGAGGCTTCCATCAACCCTTCGCCGAAGACTATTGTTTTCATATTTCTTAGCCTACCACTTGATGACGACCCAGAAGGGGATAAATAATGCCCAGAGGCATCCCGCATCCTTAGTCTGATAAGCTGTAACTGCGATTGCTCCTACCATCAGAGTAGAAACTATGCACTTGGTGATGCACTTCCACTTGTAAGATTCCGGATCCATGTCTATCTCTTAACCTCCTCCTTTCAACGAACAATACACTCGCCTGATACTAAATTATGTCTATTTCTATGTCAATAAAAATGAAAACCCTCCAGGATGCCCTGGAGGGTGCGATTTTATCTGATAACTAGCGGTCGGTCTTGGCCACCTCGCGGACGTGATTCTCGAACTCTTCTTGCGACACAGCCAGGGCATGCTCCACCCGTTCCTTCTTGTAGTCGGCGATGTAGAGCAGGTGGCTGACCGACCAGATGGCAGGGGACTTCTCGTCCTTCTTGATGCCTTCCAGTCTCACAATGACCGGAAAGCACCACGAATCCTTCTCGCCGAGCCGCATACCGAAGTGGATAGCACGTTCGAGCCTGATCGGCCCGATGATCTTCTCACCCTCAGTGATCCACTGCTCCCTGATTTCGCCTATCTTGATATCGTCAAACCAGGTGAAGTCCGGCCACCAGATGGGCTTCTCCATTTTGTGCGGTCCGACCAGGCCCTGGCCTCGATAGACCCACTGGCTGCGGACGCCGTGGATGGTGAGTGTGCCGGCCATGAGTTGGATCACGACGGAGATCGCGAACTTGACACTCGAGGTAAAGTGGATGTCTGTCTTCTGTCCGCGAGGGAATTCCTTCAACTCTTCCACTGTTGCTCCTTGTCCGTGAAGGACCAGGGTCTCACCCACATCGTGAAGACGCGGGTTTTGTTAAGGATCTAGAACCTTTTAAATATAACATATTTATTATAAAAAGTCAAGCAAAAAGCAGTAAATATAAAACCGCCAAGCTTGAGCTTGGCGGTGAGAATTTAGGCAGACTTAGCGATTAGCGCGGCAACCTTCTTGCCTGAAGTGAAGGCGCCTTCGACCCAGGGGAAGCCGGTCATGTCTCCGGCGAAGTAGACGCCGTTGTCGCCCTGGCCTCCGCCCTCTTGCCAGAAGGCGCGAGCGCGGTCGACGAAGCTCTTTGAGAACTTCGGCATGGCGGCGGGCCAGCGTTCAAGGTCATGGTCTCGCAAGAGGCTCATGCGGTACTTGAGGTTCGGGCAGATCTTGTAGAGTTCCTCGCGTACCCGGCGGAAGATTTCCGCATCGGGCTTATCCATCATCTCTCGTGCGGCTCCTTCGTGCAGGCCGATATTGATGAGCGTGTAGTAGTTGTTGTGGTCCTGCACGCCCTTAGTAGCTTCATTGGTATACTCGCTGATGATCTTATTCTCGCAGTAGGGTACCGCCACGCAGGCGATCCCTTCAAGACAGACCTTCGGCAGCTGGAAGGAGACGTTAATGGTCGAGGCGTACTCGACGCCTTCGAGAAACTCCTTCTGTTTCTGGTTCGATATCGCAAGCATCTTAAGTGCTCGGTCAGCAGTCGTCGCTATGACGACCTTGTCGAAAGTCATGAACTTTCTGCCGATGAGAGCCACCTTCCCGTCTTCAGTCTTGCGAATCTCTTCGATGGGGAAGGAAGTGATGACCTTGAGCTTCTTGGCCATAGCCTCGGGGATAGTACTCATCTGTCCGGGCGGTGTGTGGTAGCGAGTGAAGCCGCCGGTGTCGGAAGCGATCATGTTCATGAGCGCGAGCATGGCCGCGAGGCTTATCTCTTTGGCGCTGTGGAACTGGTACATGGAAGTGAAGGCGTCGACTATATAGTCGGCGGCGTCTTTGCCGACGTTCCGATCGATATATTCGTAGGCGCTCATCGAGTTCAGTTCGGCAGGCAGGGAGGTGAGGTCGAAGAAGTTGAGCCCCTTGCACTGCTCCTTGACCTTGTAGAATGTCCAAAGGAGCCTGGCGCGGGAGATGTATGAGAGTGCGTCGAACTTCAAGATCGACATGATACTCGACATCGAGAGGAGGCAGAGCTTGCCATCCTTGACCGTGTAGTGCTCGCCCTCGCGCGAGGTCGGCTGCCAGAGATGTCCGAGCCCGAGCTCCTTCGCGTATGCCTTGGTATTGGCATACTTATCGACGAAGAAGTTGGCTCCGCGGTCGAAGGCGAGGCCATTCTTGACTCGGGTCGACATGCGTCCGCCCACGTGAGGGGAGGCCTCGAAGACGATTACTTGGAACTTACCAGTCTTCTCGAGCTCATCAGCGGCAGAGAGACCGGCCGGGCCAGCGCCGACTACTGCTATGCGCTGCTTGGTATCAGTGTCCATTCGTCCAACCTCCGATCTTCTGGTTTGCCAGTTCGACGAGCACCCGGTCGGGCGGTTCGTCGGCTGGGCTGTAGAACTTGTCTCCCGTCAGATCCATGTAGAGCTTGTTGCCGGTGCCAATAGTCGGACAGATGCCGCCATAACCAGCCGAAGCGTTGGCGAAGAAGAGATTGAGCCAGGGCGTATCGCCCTTGAGCCGTCCCAGACCCATGTTCTTTGGCGTCAGATGCGAGCCGTAGGCGTTGCCTCGCGGAGCGCGGCAGAAGGCTTCGTTCGTCGTCGGACTGCCGGTGAGCTTGATAGCGATGTGCTTGCTGTTGAGCTCAGGAAGATACTTCTCCCTGATGATCTCGATGAGACGGTCGCGGACGCGTACCTTCTCCTTCTCGTAAGAGCCATCGTTGTAGCCCTTAAGTCGCTTGAAGTGGTCATAGCCGCCGAGCGTACCGACCTCCAGGATGTGGCACCCCGGAGGAGCAATACCCGGCTGGTTGGTGTGGAGTGTCGGGGTGCCGAGGTAGATCCAGGGCTTCTCGTAGTCGCCGTAGAGCATCTTCTGCCAGCTCTCGTTCATATCCCACTCTTCGAGGTGCCAAGTGTTGAAGCTGCCGAAGCCGCGCGAAGCCAGGTCGACTCCGTGCAGCCCGATGTAGAGCATCAGGCCGGTATGGGAGTATTCGTAGTCGAGCTTCTTCAGGTAACCGGTCGGGAACTTCTCCCTGCCGATCATCCATGAGGCGGCTTGCGGATCCATGTTGCAGACGTAGCGTTCAGCCTTGAAGAGCTTGCCGTCAGCTGTCTCGATGCCCGTCGCCTCGTCGCCTTCAGTCAGGATCTTGGCAGCTGCCGTCTCGTAGTAGATGTGGCAGCCAGGGTGACTCTCAATCGACTTCACGATCGTCTCGATGAAGTGATTGAAGTGCCGGGTCGGGTAGTAGGCGCCGGTGTTGTAGCCGCCGAAGAGCGCCATATAGGCAAAGATCGAGAGTTCGTTCGGCGGCGCCATGAAGTCGCCCGCTTGGGCGATGAGCACTGCCTGCGACTCGCGCGAGAGGCCGCATTCGTCGAAGACATCTTGCAGAGTCTTCGTGCGGTACTTGATGAGATTCAGGAACTTCGGCCACTTGGTCAGGTATTGCCAGGCGGAAGGGTTGTCAGGCAGCATCTTCACCTCTTCCCGGATACGCTCCAGGATCTTGGTGAATCTCTGCACCATCTCTCCTTGGCCGGGATAAGCAGCCTCGATATTCTCAGCGAGCTTGTCGTAGCCGTAGGGGATGTACACTTGCTTGTTGTCGGGCATGACCATGCGGTCGTAGCCGTAAGGGCCGAGGAGTTCGAAGGTGATCTCGTGATCGAGGCCGACCTTCTTCAAGAACTCGCCGATATGTCCGCCTGGTCCGCCGCCCCGAGCGCGCGAATGATTCCCCGCACGACGACGGTATTTT
>CAYUNB010000053.1:0-5878 GCA_964446095.1 uncultured Candidatus Saccharibacteria bacterium | reverse complement strand
GACTGCACGCCCGCGGACTGCGACGACGGCGACCCGTGCACGGCCGACACCTGCGCCGCCGATGGCTGCGTCCACCTCCCACCAGCGGGCATTGCCGGTGCAATCTGCCGCCTCCGGATGCTCAACGAAGGGCTGGACCAAGCACACACGCTGGTTCGTGGCAGCCCGGCCGCGGACCACGGCGGCGCGTCGGTGAAGGAGCATCTGCCCGCGCTCGCCTAAGCCGTCGAGAGCACCGGCCTTAATGAGCGCTTCGAGCGACTTCTTATTCAAGTTGCGGTGCTTGACTCGCTCGAGGAAGGTTGAGAACGATTTAAACTCGCCGCCCCTCTTCCTCTCCGCGATAATTACATTGGAGATCTCTTCACCTAAGTTCTTGATAGCATAGAGACCGAAGCGGATCTTATCGCCTGTTTCCTTATCCTTAATAACGGTAAAGCCGCCATCGCTCTGGTTAACATCCGGCGGCAAGATCGGTATATTCATACGCTTACACTCTGCTACGATGAGCGAAGTCTCCTCGATATCACCCGAATCAGCTGTCAGCACCGCCGTCATATACTCAGCCGGGAAATTGGCCTTCATATAGGCCGTCTGATAGGCTACGCGGCCATAGCTCGCGGCGTGAGCCTTGTTGAAGCCGTAAGCGGCGAAGGGTTCGATAAGGAGCCAGAGCTCGTTGGCCTTCTCCGGTTTCAAACCATTCTTGATGAAGCCTTCGATAAGCTTGGTCTTCTGCGCTTCCATTTCCGCCGGAATCTTCTTGCCCATCGCCTTACGGAGCTTATCGGCCTCGAGCCAGGAGTAGCCGGCCAGGTGAATGGCGATTAGCATGACATCGTCTTGGTAGGTGATAACGCCGTAAGAGGCGGCAAGAATATCCTTCATGCGCGGATCGAGGTAGACGATCTTACGAGGATCTTGCTTCCGCGCAATATACTCAGGGATCATTTCGATCGGACCCGGACGGTAGAGCGCCACCATCGCGTTGATGTCGTGGATCACTGTCGGCTTCAGATCCTTCAGATATTTCGTCATACCGGAGCCGTTCAACTGGAAGAGACCCATCGTCTCGCCGCGAGCCAGCATCTCGAAGGTCTTCTTATCATTGATATCAATGTTGTCGAGGTCAACCTTGATCCCTGTCGTCTGCTCGGCGAGCTTGACCGCGTCTCCCAGGATCGAAAGGTTCTTGATGCCGAGGAAGTCGAACTTGAGTAGACCGATATCCTCCACTGCGTGCATGTCGTACTGCGTGATAATCTTCTGCCCGCGCGGTTCGAACTGGAGCGGCACCACTTCGTTCAAGGGTTCAGGCGAGATGACGACACCGGCAGCATGCACGGAGCAGTGGCGCACGCAGCCTTCGAGCTTCATGGCGAGGTCGATTATCTCCTTGGTCTGCGGCTCCTTGTCGTAAGCCTCCTGAAGCTCTGGCACCATCTCCAGGGCCCGCTCAATAGTCATCGGGAAGCCCTGCGAGCCCATCGGGATGAGCTTGGAGATCCGATCACCGACCTCATATGGATAGGCTAGGGCTCGAGCCACATCGCGGACCGAACCGCGCGCCATCATCGTACCGAAAGTGCCGATCTGGGCGACCTTATCCTCGCCGTATTTATCCTTAGCATACTGAATAACCTCTTCGCGCCGGTTATCGGAATAGTCCATATCGATATCGGGCGCTGAAGGACGCTCGGGGTTCAAGAAGCGTTCGAATGGCAGTTTATACTCAAGCGGATTAACGTTCGTAATGCGCGTCAGATAGGTCACCATCGAGCCTGCGACCGAGCCTCGGATGTTGGTCAGGATGCCATTGCGATGAGAGAAGTCGAGAAGGTCCGACACCACCAGGAAGTAGGGCGCGTATCCCTTGTCGAAAATAATCTTGAGTTCATACTCGATACGATCCACCACCTCCTTCGTCTCTGTCAGCCCGCGCTTGGCAATGCCTTCGTAAGTTAAGCGGCGAAGCTCTTCGTTGTGGCTTCGGCCGTCGGGCGTCTTGATGTCAGGGAAGACCCAGGAACCAAGCTTCAGCTCGATCTCGCACATCTCGGCGATCTTCAGCGTGTTCTCGATGGCGTCGGGGGTGTTCTTGAACTTCTCCCGTGCTTCATCTGGAGAGAGGAAGGAGAAGTCGTCGACGGCGTTGGTCAAGCGGTCAGCGTCAGTCAGGTCGGTGTTGGTCTGAATAGCCACCAGCGTGTCATGTGCCTTATTGTGATCATGGTCAAGATAGTGCGAGTCTTGAGTCGCGACGAGCGGGATACCCAGCTTCCTCGCCACCGCTATCTGCCCCTCGGTGATCTCGTCGAAGCGCTCAAGGTTAGAGTGCGCCTGAATCTCGATGAAGTAGTTGCCCTTGCCGAAAATATCTTGATACTCGAGAGCTACCTTCTCGGCCAGATCGAAGTCACGGTTCCAGAGTGCCTTGGAGAACTCGCCACCTAAGCAGCCGGAGAGGGCGATAAGGTCGCTGCCGTATTTGCGGAGGAGCTCCTTATCCATGCGCGGCTTGTAGTAGTAACCTTCAAGGTTGGCGGCAGTGACGAGCTTGATCAAATTTTTGTAGCCGTTGTTGTTCTTGGCCAAGAGGATCATGTGGTATCGCTCGTTGTCGACGCCCGGCTGTTTATCGAAGCGGGAGCGGTTGGCGATGTAGGCTTCGACGCCGATGATCGGCTTGATGCCAGCCTTCTTGCACTCCTTATAGAACTCCACCGCACCATACATATTGCCATGGTCAGTGATAGCCACGGCCGGCATCCCCAGCGCCTTGGCCTTCTTAACCATCTCGTCAATCTTCGACAGTCCGTCGAGCAGAGAGTAGTGGCTGTGGTTGTGGAGGTGAACGAAAGACATTTTTCAAATTATACTCCAATTAGTGTATAGTTTTAACGTGGATTACAAATATTACATCGGCATCGATGAGGTGGGAAGGGGACCGGTGGCTGGGCCGGTGACAGTCTGTGCTGTAATATCTTTTGCCGGACGGAAAATTAACGGTTTTGAAGGCATAAGGGACTCCAAGAAGCTGACAGATAAAGGAAAGGAGAAGTGGTTTAAGAAGATCAGAGAGGCTAAGGAGGGGAAGCTCCTCGACTTCGCTATCTTCTCCTCTAGCAACAAGGTGATAGATAAGTTTGGCATTGTTCAGGCAGTGTCTCAATGCATCAAGAACTGCCTTGGTAAGTTCGAGGCACCGATAGATGAGTGCTATGTCCTCCTCGATGGCAGCCTGTATGCGCCGAAGATCTATAAAAATCAGGAGACGATTATAAAAGGGGATGAGAAGGAGCCGCTCATCGCGATGGCCTCTATCGCTGCCAAGATCTCGCGTGACTGGTATATGTCTAACCTACCTGAGAGGTATGACCTCTACGGCTTCAAGGACCACAAAGGCTACGGCACCAAGGCGCACTATGCAGCGATTAAGCAACACGGTATTTCAGACCTGCACCGGAGAACATTTTTGAAATAAAAAAACCGCGGTTGACACCGCGGTTATGTTTCTTATTTTCCGCAATCAGTGAAGCCGTAAGAGTTTTTACAATCAGGACAGATATTATCGGAATATCCCGGACCACTCTTCCACTTACTATTGGGGTGAGTACACCTTGTTTGCAGTTCGTTCAACTTTTGCCGCCAGGCCTGCGCTTGATCTTCGAACTTCTTTATCTTTGCCTCAATCCTTTCTCTCTCTTGACGGATCTTCGCTTGAGCCATATCTGTCGTCATTTTTCTTCCTCCTCCGGAATTAATTCGACCTTAAAACTTCCCATTCCAAGGCTGTTCATGCGAGATCGTGTGACCATCTCTGCTGAACTTAGTCTTGCAGTCGAGGCAGTAGCCGGTACCGGCGAAGTGAGCCCTTCCGATAGCGAAGCTGCCGGTCGGATATTCTGCATCGCGATGATTGCAGTTCGCGAGCCTGAAGTCCTTTATGAGCTGGTGAAAGAGAATCTTTAACTCTTCTCGTTGCCTGCGTTCTTCAACCTCTTCTATCGCCCTGAAGAGAAGGATTTTCTTTTCTTCGCTGAATGTCTCATAGTAGTTAATTATAAGCCCGCGAATCAAACATTCATTGATGAACTTGTCGGCAGACCGGCCTTCCTCGGCCACATGCTTGAGAAGTTCGTCTAGAGAGGGAGAGTGGAGAGCAAATGTTCGAAATTTCATAATCTACCTCCTCGGTTAAAACAGCGGGAAGAAATTGGGTGTGTTTGGAAACATACCACTCATGAACTGTTCTACCACGAAGGCCTCCTTCGATACCTTGATTTCGTTAAATCTAGTGTGCAGTCCCTTCGGCAACTTCGCCAGAGACTTTTCAAAGAGTCTGCCGCACAGGATAAGAGGATAGCCGAGAGCGAGCTGCAGGCTGAGCGTTGCCAAGGGATTCTCCAAGCTGAAAGCTGAAAGAATAGCCGAGGCATAGAAGAGTATCTTCATCGCATCGAGAGCCGGAGCGAAAAAGTGCTTCCGCATGCTGTGGCCCATATTGTAATGCTTCGGCCCGCCGTCTCCCGGCATATACTCCGTATCGTTCCTGACGAGACCCCAGAGCATTCTCTCGAAGATGGCGAAGCAGAAATAACTGGAGACAACTTTCTCAGCGAAGCTCGCCTTCATCAGCAGGATAGGTACAAGACCGAGGCAGGGGATAAAAGCGAAGAAGATGAGCGGATAGGAGACGGTTGAATTCTTGATGTCACCCCACACCGCGCTCTGGTAGCGCTTCGACTGAAAGAAGAGGTAGGCGATCATATAGACCGCGAAGGCTGGCACCCCGAGCTTCACACCCCAGACGATGGTGAAGAGAGTTAGATACACAGCGCTATTTAGCAATACAGGCGGCAAGCCTGAAAGCCACATCCACACATGAATCATCAAAGCCTCCTTTTAATTTACACTATTTCAAACAACTATCCCGCTAAACCATAGTAAATTTGGTGGGGTTAGTCAAATAAAAATCCCGTGAACTAAATCACGGGATGGTTGGGACTACCTAGTGGTCAGTCCATTCAATCTTTCTTCGATTTTAGTGATCTCATACTCGCTAAGGGATCTGCTATGCCAAGGAATTTCACCAAGGATGTATCCTCTGTCACCCGGGACGAAGCGCCTCTTGTATCCGCAGCAAGGACAGAATTCGATATCGGCAAGTCTTTCCTTATCTTGCCGACCGCACTTCTTACAATATCTTGTGCGGACATGTATGCAGTGCAAGAGATAGTTACCGCAGCACAGGCCATTGGTAGTTAGTACATGTTCCTTGAGGTCGACTGTGATATAGAAAAGCCAATTGAGCCAACGATCCTTGAGGCTAGGGCCGAGCCTCTGAACTCGAACAAGACCATCGCCTAGCTTCTCCCACTCCGGGGAATGGTTCAGGCATCTATCATGAGGGCAGCATTTCTCCTTATAGCCTTCCTTACGCCATTTTTCAATCTCGGCTGGGCCAGCTGGCGGAAGATTAATCGACTTCAAATTATCGAACCCTTCCATGTCGCTCTCTCCTTTCTCCACACACCGACACCGATGCACGGAGACTAAGCCTAGCCAGCCGTTACAACGGGCAGCTCATTTCTAAGCTCCCTAGGCGACAAGGCTTAAACTATCAAAGAGCATTTTTATACTAAGATATTTTTAAATTATGTCAAATATAAAAACCCCGCTTAACGGGGTTAAAATTATTACGCCTCAATATCGCAGATCCGAGTATAGAGCCCTTCGGGCAAGATGCCTCCCTGGCCCATAACTACGAAAGACTCATACTCTCGTGTGAGCAGCTTAATCAAAAGGGCCATACCCACGCTGATAGCTCCGATGGCAAGCCAGGGATTAAAATAGCCGAGGTAGTGAGAATAGATAC
>CAYUNB010000052.1:0-5892 GCA_964446095.1 uncultured Candidatus Saccharibacteria bacterium | reverse complement strand
GAACTCCCGCATAGAGGTTTTGCAGACCTCTGCCTTACCACTTGGCTATCGGGCCATTACTTCGTCTTTTGTATCAAACTATCTATCTGCTGTCTATTTTTCTCTCCAAGATCTATCTCGAAGTCGAACATGGGGCAGAAGGCGAAGTTCTTTGTCTTCTCCTTCACAAATTCCCGGAATTCGCTCCGTTTGCGTTTGGCGAAGGCGAGTGCCTGATCCTCGAATTTATCGGGGAATACGGTAAATAGGATCGAGACATCTTTGTTGTCTCGCGATGTCTTGATTCCTGTGACGGTCATAAGCCCTTGCCCGGCCGATTCGCGCTCTAAGAACTCCGCTGCCAGTGCAGTGTAGAGCGATGATATCCTATTGTCTCTTTTACTATCTTCTCTGGACATACTATTTTTGAACCACTTCGTAGACCTCTATTATATCATCAGCGGCGATAGTTATCTTACTTTCAATAAGCGCGCCGAACTGCTTGCCCTTAGCGACTTCCTTAGTTTTAACCTTCTGCTCTTGCAGATCGACGATGGTCCCTCGGCCGATTTCGTTCATCTGACGGAGAATCTTGCACTTCTTACCCAAGATAATCGAACCTTCAAACACCGCGCCGCCGATCACCTGACGGTCTTTGGTCTTGCTGAATATTTTAAGAATTTTAGCCTTTCCGACCGCTTCTTCAACCTCGATCTTCGGCGTGCGGTCTTCAATCTCCTTAATAATTATAGGATTGATGTCGTAGATAATCTTGAATATCTGAGGTGTTAAACCCAGCTTCTCTGCCGAGTCCTTAGCTGTACTATCGATCTTCACATTGAAGCCGATAATGAGCGGCCGGCTGCTGCCCGAAGCGATCTTAATATCGTTCTCGCTGATATTGCCTACACCCTTGATAATGAATTTAATCTTCGCCTCAGCCGTCTCGAGTTTCAAGAGCTCCTTCTCGATGGCCTCTAAGCTGCCAGAGACATCGGCCTTAAGTACTATCGGCACTACTACGCGAGCATTCTCGAAGCGGGATTCATCCCGTTCGACCTTAGCCTGCTTACCCATCTCGAGCGCTAAGGCTTCTGCCTCTTTCTTGCTCTTCGATGATCTGAATTTAGCTCCTGCTGCCGCGACTTGGCTAAAGCCGATGACCTTGATAGGGGATGGCGCTTCAGCTTTATCTATCGGCCGACCAGCGAAATCTTCCATCTGCCTTACCGGCGTAACATTATTGCCAATCACTACGAAGTCGCCCTTCTCCAGGCTACCATCTTTGAGGATTAAAGTAGCTGAGCCGCCCTTCCTAGCGTCGAGGTTCGACTCTATGACGAAGCCCTCTGCCTCTGTGCTAGTATTTTTCTTCACGTCGCCAAGTTCTGCTAAGAGGAGCATGACATCTAGCAATTCTGGTACACCCTGTCCGGTCTTGGCTGAGATCGGCACGAAGGGGATTGAGCCGCCGAAGCCCTCGAGATAGACGTTATTGCTAGCGAGATCAACCTTTACCTTCTCGATATTGGCGTTCGGCTTATCAATCTTGTTGATTGCGACGATGTAAGGCACTTTAGCCTGCTCGATCGTCTTAAGGGCCTCCAGAGTCTGAGTTTTGACGCCGTCATCGGCTGCTACAACGAGTACTACGATATCTGCTACTTCTGCTCCGCGCGAACGCATCTTAGAGAAGGCTTCGTGGCCAGGCGTATCGAGGAAGGTGATCTTCTTATCCTCGCCAGCCTCATTCTTATGAATCACTTCGTAAGCCCCGAGGTGCTGGGTGATGCCGCCGGCCTCTTTCTCAACAACGTTTGATTTTCTAATATAGTCTAAAAGAGTCGACTTGCCATGATCGATATGACCCATCACTGCTACGATAGGGCCGCGTTCGGTTATTTTTTGTTCGGCTTTCTTTGTCATGACTTGTTTTAACCATTATGGTTCTCCGACTGGCTGATAGCCAGCTTCTCTTCCTCGCTCAATTCATAATCTGACTTCAGGGCTGTCAGCGGCTTGGCGTAAATGCCTACTCGGTCTCGACTGTAGATGCTAGATATGACCACCCCGTCGCCGTTGTCATTTATAAGAGCCGTGGCAAAGCTCTGATTGCTACCCGAATCTTTGAAGGGGTTGAAGCGGACTGTCTTGATGCCCCGGACATGGTGGCGCATCCGCTCGCGCATTTTCTCTATATCCTGGCGGAGTTCAGCTTTGGCCTTGATCACATTATCCAAGTCTTCATTGATCTTCTTGATCAAATCTTCTAGGTCGGCGCCATTCTTGCCTCGCAAGAGCCTTCTTAAACGGAGTTCTAGTACAACTATCCAGATGAAGAGTACTGCTGCTACGGCGCTTATTATATATAGAGTGGTGTCCATAATTAATACCTGAAAATTCTACTACATTATTCGGCGAATTACAAATATTTGACTTACATAATAAATAATGTCACTATGTAAACAGGTTCTGATGCCATGGAGGTGGCTAGATGAAACTTGAAAAGCCATTAGCGATGTTTCTGATTCTTTCGATATCTTCGGCGTTGTCGGCTAATGTCATAAGCGGGACGGATCAGATGCTTGTGAAGAAGGGCGTTGCCACTAATCTGCCAGCTTACGAGAATAATAAGAACGGCCTGGTCAAGGTTACCGATCCCGAAGATATCGAGGTATACAGTCTCTTCATCGAGTGCGAGATCCGCGGCTACTATCGGCTGAACCTAGAACGCGGTGAAAGGACCACTATCATTCTTCCTGAGGAAGGCAACTACTGCATTCTGATCGGCGATGACCCAGCTGAGTTCGCCATCAAGATCATGCATGAGCTGAATCAGCCGCCGGAAGACGACTACATCCCTTCCGAATCTCTACAGGTAATACAGGGTAACTTCACCAAGTCGCATCTGACTATCAGGATCACGCGTGCGCCGCCAGTTAACAAGAATCTGCCGGATCTTAACCTAGGAAAATAATCTTTTACCAAGCCCCGCTCGACGGGGCTTTTATATTGCAGAAATAAAAAGCCCGGTTTAACCGGGACGTGCTTGAACTATCTTTAGAAAAGAGGTTGAACGTTTATGAGCATGACATCTCTAGCCTGGTGTTTGTCGGCCAGAAACTTTTCAATCTTTCGAATATCGTCATCTGTGCTGATGGGTTCGGCCTGTGTTAGTACAGTATTGAAATGTCTGGTACCATGGCCAGTCTCATATACAGCGAAGTATAGGAAATATTTATACCCGAGGAGCGCCTTGACCGGATCCCTTTCTTCGCTGGCCATTAGTATGTCTTGCTGTTCCGCTCCGCGATAGCCGTGGTCAACTTACAGATATTGGCATTTAAATCGCTTAGCTGCCTTCCGACCTCAGTCAAGCCTCCAAGAATCACCAGGGCGGCAACTAAGATCATCATATCGGTAGAGAGATCTCCGCGTTTATTACGGCGCATCGATAGCCTCCTTCTCGTGTCGATGTTCAGTAGTCTCCATTAGCATAGCATCCCTACCATTTACAGTCAATACTATTTGTGTTATTTTATTTTTTTACACATATGCCGAAGAAACAGAGAAAAATATATATGGATCATGCTGCGGCGACGCCGGTGGACGCACGCGTGGCTAAGGTTATGCGCCGATTTTCAGAGCATGAGTTCGGCAATCCGAGCTCAATACACTCTCTCGGTGTGTCAGCTAAGAGGGCTCTTGAAGAGGCTAGGAAGAAGATAGCCAATACCCTCAACTGCCGGCCGCAGGAGATCGTTTTTACTAGCGGCGGAACGGAGGGGAATAACCTGGCCATACTTGGCGTGGCAAAGAGTATAGGGGAAAAGTATAAAAATAAGCGAGGCCACATTATAGTCAGTGCTATCGAGCATGAGTCAGTTCTCGCTCCTTGCCGGGCTCTTGAGAAAGAGGGGTTCAATATTAGTTACTTGCCGGTTTCGAAGGAAGGAATAGTCGATCCGGAGGAGGTTAAGAAAGCTCTGCGGCCAGATACTGTCCTGGTCTCAATAATGTATGCCAATAACGAGATCGGCACTATACAGCCGATAAGTGAGATTGCGAAAGTGTTGCGGCGCTTTAGAAGAGACGGAAACGGAAAACAAGATTCGAAATTCATCGCACTTTCACTATTGGGCACGTCCGCTCTTTCGCAAAGAGCGGACAGAAGAGCAGGGAATTTGGAATCTTGTTTTCCGTTGTTGCATGTTGATGCCTGTCAGGCTCCGGGGTTGTTGCCTTTGAATGTCGCTAAACTCGGTGTCGACCTGATGACCCTAAGTGGCTCAAAGGCTTATGGGCCGAAGGGTGTTGGCTGTTTATACATTAAAACCGGCACTCCGATCTCGCCTATTATCTATGGCGGCGGGCAGGAGGGTGGCTTGCGGTCGGGTACGGAGAATGTGGCTGGAGCGGTTGGCATAGCTGAGGCGCTTGCAATAGCTGAAAAGGGCAGGGAAGCAGAGACTAAGCGGCTGACGAAGCTCCGAAACTATTCCGTCGAGAAGATTTTAAAGATTATCCCGGGCGCCGATATTAACGGCTTCATCGATACTGTCTACCCTATGGGCTATTCTGACCGACACCTATCTAATAATATAAATATTTATATACCAGGAGTAATAAATGAGCAGCTTGTGATCGAGCTTGATGCTATCGGCGTATCTACCTCTTCTGGCAGTGCTTGCCATAGCCGGGATGACGAAGCTTCGCATGTAATAAAAGCGCTTGGCTATAGTGAAGAAAGAGCCCAGAGTTCGGTACGATTTAGCCTCGGGCGCAGCACGACGAAACAGGATATAGATTATGTTTTGAAAGAGCTACCCGAGATACTTAAGAGGATTAATAATAAGGATTTAGTATAAGAATAAGGTAAATAAAAAAGCCCCCACCGAATGAATCGGCAGGGACTGGGTTACAGGCATTAAACCTGGCTTGGTACCGAGTACGTGGTGTCCTTGGCTTAGACTTCGCTATCTCCCATTCGCACTACGCGGAGAATCACGAAGCCAGGCTTTCGGCACAAAGTCCTTTCATACCGGTTTTATCAATCGCACTGTGGGGTCTTATCTGCTAGTCGGTTTCAGACCGCAGCTTCTCCCCCTGGGTTTTCAGCGTCAGCCCACATCTTAGGCGGCGGCGAAACGGCTGCCGCTGCAGAGCCTCTGCTTACTTCCCCGAGACGCCGACCGAATCTTCCTCCGAACCCGCTTCTACGACGCCGACCTTGCGATCGGAATCTCCACGAGCTCGGCTGTGAGCCTAGCGTCTCAAGCACCTGCGCGATGCACGCGCGAACGAACGGCAACCTACTACAGAGACGGCTCTGTTGGCCGCCTGCGAAGCGAGGAGTGCCCGGCTATCCGGACCTCCCGCCCGCTGGCGACCCTTCGCGATGCCGTTGTACCCGCCCCGAACGCCCGAACGTCGCAGTCCGGTGGGACAGGTTTGGCAGCGGCCAGTCTAGGCCGCGGCCGGAGGAGGCGTCGCCTGGGGCTGCTGGCCCTTCGGCTTCTTCTCCTTCTTCGGCTTCTTCTTGCCGCCGGTCTGGCGCGTCACGTATCCGTGCTGCGCCGCGAGCGCCCGCCGCTCCTCCTTGGTGCGCTGGCCGCGCGCCGTGGTGGGAGCCGGTTCGCTCTTGCTGGTGACCGTCATGAAGCTCGTCGGGTTGACGGGCTCCACGTCCTTGACGTGGAGCATCCTCGTCACGCCGTTCAGCGCGCCCTGGTACATGATCTCGAGCGAGATGCTGCTCAAGACCTTGACCACCATGGCCCGGAGGCCGTTCGTCGTGACGACGACCCAGTCCCCATTGGCGTAGCGCGGGATCGGCTTGATGTTCTCGGCGATGTCGAGGACGATCTTGCCGGAGTCGAGCAGGCTCTCGTAGATCTTCTCTCCGGTCTTGTC
>CAYUNB010000051.1:0-6024 GCA_964446095.1 uncultured Candidatus Saccharibacteria bacterium | reverse complement strand
CCACGACGTAAACGGCATAGCCTTGCCGAAGGAGTTGCCCAGGCATAGTTTCCTGCTCATCGATAAGCATACGGCGAGTATAGAGGTCTCTAGCACCTTCATCCGCCGGCTCCTGGCTCGCGGCTTCTCCGGCTTGCCCTATATAACCAAAGGTGTGGCTGAATATATTAAGGCGAATAGGCTTTATAGATAGAACTTTTCTGAATATCGCTAGTTGTATTAAATAGAGCCTTGTTATAGTGTATAAAAAGGTTTGAACCTTAAAATGAGGAGGGCAAGATGGCTTTAAAGGCTGTGGTCTTCGACCTTGGCGGCACGCTTATCAACTATCCTGCAGTAACGGAGTTTGGCAATGTCTTCCTGCAGTATTCTGCACAGATCGGCTTGTCGCCAGAGCTTATTCAGGAATGGTTCGATGAGTATATGAAGGATAGAGCGTGGGGGCTGAAGAGCCTGAAAGAAGCAACTTTCCTTGATACTCTGAACAAAGTTGCTAATAGGAACGATCTGCGACTTAGTCATTGGGAGATTATGAATAAGCTCAAGTTCCTTTATCTCAATGGCCAAACGAGCCAGGCTAGTTTGATAGAGGGGGCCCGAGAGCTCTTGAATTGGGTTAAGGGCGAGGGCTTGCATATCGGGCTCATATCCAATACTGCTTGGCCGGGGCGCTTGTGCGAGAATGATCTTAAGCATTTCGGGATTTCCAATGACTTCGAGCACAAGCTCTGGAGTTCAGATGAGGGGATCAGGAAGCCGCATAAGTCTCTCTTCCTTAAGCCGCTTGCCCATTTCGGCATTGATAGCCATCAGGCGGTCTATATCGGCGATACTTATGAACGCGATGTCGAAGGCGCTAATAGTATCGGCATGCCAGCTATCTGGATCAAGGGCGACAGGCCAGCCAGAGAATTCAACGGCTTTTGCGCCCAAGACCTTTACGAGGTGAAGCAGATTCTCATGAAAATGCTTGCGAAATAAGGTCTAACCCCGCTAAGCGGGGTTTTTATATATAAAAAATACCCCGGCGAGTGCCGGGGTTTGCTTTAGGCTTTTATTTAGGCGGCCTTGGCCTTGGGGATGGGACCTTCGCCCTTGATCCACTGGAGGAGTTCTTCGACACTGTACCAACCATAGTTGTTCTCGTCTTGATGATAGGGATTCAGCCAGTAGATTACCTTGTAGGCACTTTCCCTCGCGAAGTTGTCCTTATTCCACCGCGGCGAAAGAGCGAAATACTCCTTTCCGGCAGCCTGGAGCTTCGCCGCGAGATCGATCTTCTCGACCTCTTCCATAAGATCGAGGTAGTCTTCATCCCGGCGCTTCATCTCCTCAAACACCTCTTTCGAGAGGCGCGAGCGGATAGCGATAGTGAAGGCAGAGTCGCCGAACGGCGTTGATTTACCAATATAGATCATGACATCCTTCCTCTTGAAGGCTTCGTAGAGCTGGCCGAGGAGGGTCGCACCGATATTCAGGGCATCGTTCTTGATTCGTATGCCGAAAGAGCGGTAATCCCACGAGGCGAGGGGTTCGTAGTGGTGCGATCCGTCCATGATCTCGTCGAGCTCCTTGCTGCTCCAAGTGGTCTGTCCGGCGAGTCTCTTGTCATAGACAAGGTAGGCATAACCGGCAAGATCTTCAAAGAAGCGCAATCCCTTCGGGAGAGTAGTGATAGTGCGGGCGTCGGCACCGATCAGATCTGGCTTGATGAGACGGCTGAAACCCTTGATTCGCGTGGGCTTATTGGAAATACCGAAAGCTTTCTTGAGCTCATCGATCCCCATCTCCTGCTCTGCGCAGCCGTCCACGCCGAACTTGACGCCGATGAACTGTCCGCCAGTCTTATCCTGCGGCCCATTTACGATCGGTGAAGTGACCAGCATAGTACCTGTCGTCCCTCTTCGCATCTCTAACCTCCTATTTAGTCCTTATTTCACAATCTCCAAATCTTGTAAAATATTATCATTTTAAATAGCTATTGTCAATAAAATACTCAAAAATAGCTTGGAAATAAAGAAAATTGGCCCAAAAATTAGAATTCAATAATTTAGGGCAAGTTTAGATAGGTAAGCCTTTATTTTTGGATGCAGAACAAGGAAAGAGCAAGAATGCGAGGAGATGTACTTAAAATGTACTTTGACGAGCATTCGCAGTTCTTGACGCAGTTATGCGCCATAAATAAAGGCTTAAAATAGAAAAGCCCCGGAGCGGAGCTGCGCGGGGCTTTAGATAGGCGAGAGACTGGTGAAGTCCTTTTTGTTGATTTTCGGACTCGACGTCTCTTTAGGTTTTTCTCAAGGTACTAATTAATGAACATGTGGAGGTTATGACCAGCGGGGTTGAAGAATGTGCTTTTTGAAGCAATTATTGATTATGATCTTCAACTAGGCTTGTCTCGAACGGTGTCGAGTAGTTGCTTGTGACACCAGTCAGACCTCTATTTACAAAGTGATGAACGATTAGTTAAGAACGCTTGTACTCAACAGATGTTGAAAGCTCTTACTACTCACTCAAAACTTGCTTCTGAAATAATTATAGCAGATTTTACAGCGCGTCAAATATGGGGTGTGGATAACTGGGCGTGTATCCCTTGACAACATAATTACCTTTTGCTAGACTCTCTGTATGGCTAAGATAAACAAATACGGACTTAGAGAACTAGAGGCCCAATTCCCTAACGAGGACGCCTGCTTGGAGTATATCTTCGAGACTGTCCATAGTCGTAAATGCTCTTGCGGAGGCGAATACAAGCGGATTAAGGGCCGTAAGCAATATCAATGCGGTAAGTGCCGGTTTCAGATCGCCCCGACCGCTGGCCTGATATTCCATAAGTCTGATACCCCTTTAACAGTCTGGTTCAAGGCCTTATTGCTCTTTTCTAACGCCAAGAGCGGTTATTCAGCCAAGAAGCTGGAAAGAGACCTCAATGTTACCTACAAGACCGCTTGGAGGATGTTAAAGCTCATCAGGCAGGCTCTAGGCCAAGACAACAGCAAGCTGAAGGGCGATGTTGAGATGGATGAGACCTACTTCGGAGGCAGGTTCAAGTCAGGCGAATATAACAAGCTCCAAAAGTTGGCTATTGCCGATAAGTCGCCGATAGTCGGAGCTGTGGAGCGAGGCGGTAGGGCTAAGGCTAAAGTTTCCGATAATCTCAACAAGTGGAGCTTGGCTCGGTTCTTGGATGACTATATAGAAAAGACTGTTAGCCTATATACCGATGAGAGCAATCGTTACCGGAATATCTTGAACGGCTATAAACGCCATACTGTTAGGCACGGCAAGCAGGAGTATGTCAGGGGAAAGGTGCACACGAACACGATCGAGGGGCTATGGTCTCACTTCAAGCGTAGCGTGTCCGGCACTCACAAGGCTATTTCGAAGAAGTATTTGCAGGCTTATCTTGACTCGTTTGTTTGGCATTACAACAACCGGCACAACGACAGGGAGAGGTTTTCTTCCCTACTCGGTGCTTTACTAGCTGTTTAAGGGCTTGCTGAAATTGAATTTTAGACATAATATCAAAGTGTAACATATAAATTATGGATCAAAAAATGAAAGAGAAAATAGCCGATATAGTAAGGAAATACGGTAACACCCTACCGGTTCCGATCATTTCTGTTGCGAATGATCAGGGTATTGATGTGTATGAAACTGACGAATTTAAGGATGATGAGTCTGGTTCTATTCAAAAAGAAGGAGAAAAATTCGTCATCTATGTCAATTCAAAACATTCTCCTGCAAGAAAAAGGTTTACAATAGCTCACGAAATTGGTCATTTTCTGTTGCATTCAGACAAGCTGGAGACAAAAGAACATATTGACCAGGTGCGTAGACCCGTTTTGATGCGGTCAAAAACATCTAAGGCTAATAAAGAAGAGCTTAATATGGAGAGAGACGCTGATGAGGCTGCGGCCAGTATCTTAATGCCAGAAGCAGAATTTAAGAAAATATGGACAGAAAGTAAGACTGTGGCGGAGATCGCAGAAATTTTTAACGTATCCGAGAGTGCCGCCACCGTTAGAGCCGGAAAACTTTTAAATCAGATAATTCTTTAAACTTATGCCCAGGACATCCAGAACGCCAATAACTGATGAGGATTTAGAGGATGACGCCAGAACTCGGCAACACGAGAGGAAACAGAGAATTTTAGACGCCCTTGCAACTATTGCGGTTTTTGCCATTTATGCAATACCGGTTGTTTTGGCTGTCTTGTATACTACGGTTTTAATACATAAGGGCTATATTATGGGTGATTGGCAAGGATTAGGGGACGATGTTAGAAGTATGTTAATCCCAGTATTGGCATATCTTGCAGGAAAGCTGGATGACACCGAGCTGTTTTCCAAAAGAAAATAATCGTTATGTCATTAGGGGATACACGCCGATAACTGTGGGAGAGATATTGTGTAGCGAAACCTCTGCAGACAATCCTTATAAATAGGGAGTATCGTTAAGCTGAAATAGCACGTGCTGTGCCTTGCGTAATTTCAGCTTAACGAGACGACTATATTTATTTGAGTGGCGAAGCCGTTGAGATACATAATATCTCTCAGGCAGTTATGATTCCTTATTTTTAGTGCCTGAATGGAACTTTTTATGTATATTTTTAAGCTCTTTATCGGTTATATGCGTATATATCTGCGTAGTTGAGATGTTCGAATGGCCGAGCATGACCTGGACAGAACGGATATCGGCGCCATTGCGCAGGAGATCGGTAGCGAAGCTGTGGCGGATGACGTGCGGAGTCACTTTCTTCGAAATTCCAGCCTTTCTTGCATAAAAGGCGATAATTCTCTCCACTGAACGGGGCGTCAGCCTCAAAGAATCACTTTTCTTGCCGCCCATCTGTATAAACATGGCGTCTTCGGTGTCTTGCCGCTTATTTAAATACTCTTTTAGTATCTCTTTTGCCCCGTCGGAGATGAAAACCACCCTTACTTTACCGCCTTTGCCACGGATTGAGAACTCTTCACGGGCCAGGTCGACACTGTCGCGATTCAATGAGCAGAGCTCAGAGACGCGGAGTCCGGTAGAAAATAATAGTTCCATGATGACTCTATCCCGCATCTCTTTGGGACTTTGGCCTTTTGGCGCCTGGATCAAGCGCTTGAGCTCATCTTCGTTGATAAGATCAAGGTCCCGCTGGCCTACCTTGGCCAGGTCGATCTGGTCAGGGGAGAGGGAGTCGATCTTGCGGCGCATCAGATACTTAAGGAACATCCGGAGGGCTATAAGGTAGTAGTTCTGAGTCTTCTTGTTCAAGGTCATCGGCAAACCAACGACTTTCTTGTTATTAGACTGTCGATTAAGCCAGAGACGGTACTTGCGGAGCGTCTCTTCGTTGATATCTTTAGGGTCTTTAGCATTGGCGAACTGCAGGAAGCGAGTCAGGTAGCGGTCATAATTCTCAACGGTTTTCAGGCTTCGCCCCTTCTCTATCTCTAAGTGTTCGAGGAATTGCTGTTTTAATTCTGAGATATTGTGCGACATGTAAATATTTTAACATACAATAAAAAATACCCCGCGCTGGTGGCGCGGGGGTACGTGTTTACTTGTTCTTGCTCGTCCAGATGCCGTGGACAATCTCCAGGCCGGAAGTAATCTCCGGATTAAAGCCGAATTTCTCCTTTAAGATCTTCTGCAGGGCTTCCATCTGGTTGATGAGTCTATTTTTAGCCGCTGCATAGTAGTGGTCAGTGAATTCGTTGGATCTGTAGGCCCAATGATCTTCGTTGGCGAAGATGAACCAGCCGCCGTTCTTAAGTCCGTGTAGCCGACACTCTTCCATGAGAGCGAAGAGGTGAACGGGCGGCACGCTATCTTTATGATCTGACTTCGGAAGGTTGAAGCCGAGGTGCAGTTCAAGACTCGGAATGTTCTTACAGAGGCTCGGCTTGAATCCAGCCAGTTCGTTCATTTTAAGCTGAAGCGGATCATCTTCTAAATCAGTCCGTACCGTACCGTCAGCCGAGGGTTTCCACTCACCTCTGCCCACCCCGGTCGGCGATCAGCGTCCGC
>CAYUNB010000050.1:3636-6030 GCA_964446095.1 uncultured Candidatus Saccharibacteria bacterium | reverse complement strand
AATAAAAGTTCGGGGCTAGATTATCGGGATTAACGGTTCCGGTCATTGCGGTCGAAAGCTTCAACTGCATCTCGATCGTATGCTTGTTTTAAAGATAGCTGCCGAAAAGATTCACCGCAGCGAGCAAAACTACTATGAAGACAGCTATCTTAAGAGCTGGGTGCATCGGCGGGGCGGTTTGCTCATGCGGCAGTGCGCTTCTCGACGGCTCCGCCTTCTTAGCTATTTTCCTCCTTAGCTTAATTTTCATAAAACATTAGTTTATCGATAATGGGTTCGATTATGGCATTCAAGCCGGCGAGACGGGTAAGGCCGAAGTTGAAGTTTATGTAACTCGGAGTTGTGAGCTCGAAGGCATTCGTACGGAGCTTCTCGAAACCGTCCTTCTGGATCTTGAGGTAATATTTACCCGCCGGCAAAAGCAGGCTGTATTGGCCATCTGCACCGGCGGTCAGAGGATTAGCAATACCGAACTCTTCGCCCTGCCAGCGGACGTAGCTCTTCTCTGCCTCATCGAGAACGTAGGCAGTTATCTGTGCACCTGGTGCAACTACGCCGTTGGGCTTAACGCCAACCTCGCCGATCTTTCTTTCTTCGAAGCTCTTGCCGCCTTGATCTGCAGCCGAGATCAAAAGGTCATAATCTCCCAGATTCTGAATATTGAAATCCGTACGCCATAATCCATCATCTCCTCTTGTCATAGGGTACTCGATACCGGCTACAGTCAGAGAGGAGCTTGCAGTATCAGTCTCGAGAGAAATCTTGAAGTTGAGGGTATCGTCCGCTTGCAGCTCGAATTTTTTATCGCCATCAGGCAACAAGATAATACTGCCCTTGGATATGACGTAACTACCGATGCGCGGCGCATGCTGGTCAAGCTTAATATCTGAAAGGTATATCTTAGAATTATTACCGGCTCCGTCTACTGCTCTATACCTGACAATATAGTCTCCATCATCAAGCTTGAATGGATATTTCAGGCTGAACTGCACCTTATCTTTCAGATTAGCTCCGCTGATATCGGCCTTAAACCAGTGATCACCATCTAAGCTGTACTCGATAAAGTCTACACCGGAAAGATTATCTGTTGCCGTACCGCTCGCTTGAAGAGTATAGGGTGTCGTAGAGGCTGCCTTCGACACCATGGTCACATTGATAGTTGGCGCCGTATTATCGACAATAATTTTGCGCTTAACCTCTACTTTTGAAACTCCGTCCGTCGCATCCAGCTTAAGTTCGTAATCACCCCCCTCCTTGAGCGAAGAGACGTCCCATAGAACTTTCTGATAGGTTATATTGTCAACGATAATCTGGTAAGGTCCGCTGCCCCTCCTATAGCTCAAGGTAGCAGATTTAATTTTACCGAGGTGGGCTTCATCTGGCTGCCAGTCTATTTCAGCAACGCCGCTTACTCCTCTGCCCTCTCGAGGATAGAGGAGGTCGACCGAAAGCGGAGAAGCTACAGGGGAAGCAGGCTCTAATGTAGAGGTAGCAGACGTTTGTGCAGGCAGAGCTTCAGGTGCTACAGCTGGTTCGGGAGAGATCGGCGGCAGTCCTTGCGCGGGAACGGACTCTCCTTCAGGAGCTGCTGGAGAAGCTGGAGCAGAGCTTGTCGCTGCTGGAGAAGCGACTGTAATTTCAAGACTTACCGCAGGGCTGGCATCCCCGCCGTTATTCGCCGCAAAGAGAGTCAAGAAGTTATGCCCAGCATTAGAGTTCTTATCGAGAGAGATATTATTGAAGACGAAGTTACCGCTATTGTCGGTACTGACTTTATACTGCTTGCCGCCATTGACCGATACGACGACTTGCGTGCCCGACTCCCCTCGGCCCGTGACACTGATCTGGTCGGTACGTACAGTCGCATTGTTCTTAGGAGAATCGACAATGGGCTTTTTTAACGTTAGTTCGCCGACCTGGAAGCTCCCGCCGGAAAGTATCTTGCTGCTCATATTACCGAGTGCGTCAGTACCTGAGACCGATATCGAAGCTTGGCCGTCATAGCCCGAGACAACTTTATAAACACCCTTGAAACTTTTCCCTGTGCCAGTCAGCTCGACAGGGGTCGGCACGAAGTTGTTCTGCGTCACCTCAAGTGTCGGCGGAGTAACTAAATCCTTAGAAGAGCTGACATCAATCTCAACATCTTCGCCTTTTGTAATAGATGGATTGGAAGTAACGGTGAAGAACGGCACCGAGTGGTCGATAGTAAATTCACCTACCTGCGACTCACCCGTCTCCCCCACCTTATCGAAGACATCAGCTACAATATAGTAGGTATTTAAATCCGGCAGACCAGTCGAGTCCCAGAGATAGCTGCCGGAGGCGGGCAAGCCCTTAGCGATTAAAACCTTCCGCCTGATATCGCTGTCCTTAGAGTAGGAAAGGGAGACA
>CAYUNB010000050.1:0-3626 GCA_964446095.1 uncultured Candidatus Saccharibacteria bacterium | reverse complement strand
GATGCCGAGCTTAGCAGCGATAGGCGGCGGGTCTTGGTCATTCTTGTCGGTAGCCTTGTAACTGATGAGTACCGAGCTTGACGAGACCTGATGCTGCAGAGGCGTGATAATCTGAACCTGCGGCTCGTAGGAGATCACGGCAGTCGAAGCCCCGCCGCTTCCTCCGCCGGAAGATGGCGATGGACTGGGAGAAGGAGCAGCTAGGCCGATCGTAAACAAAAATTCATTAATGAAGCTAGGGAGCGCCTTACATTGATCGTATGATAGTCGATTACAGACCAATCCGGTATCGGAATTTTCTATTATAGAGTAATGGCCAGCATCAAAGTCATAATCAGGGCCCTCGCAAGTAAGTTTGACCCCTCCGATCGAATCAACTTCATCTTTATAAGTTTGGCAATATCTACTACTGTTATCTAAGTTGTAGATCGTTAGTCTGTTTGTGGTATTGGAGACAGACTGGATCTGGATAGTCGTACCGTCTTGATAGGATGAAGAATTAAGGGTCACTGCACTCGCAGAAAAAGGCAGTAGGAAAGATAGCAGGATAAATATTTTACCTAGCCGTCTTGCCATTCGACGAAGAGTTATCAATGCTAAACGGCGCTACCTCGATTATCTTATCGGTATCGGGCCGATAAAGTATGGCCTTATGAGACGCGGAGTATATCAGCACCTTATCCCCCACCATAGCGTTAACGAAGAAGGGCTGGCCTCTCAACGGTTCAAGGTTAGCGACAGTAGCGATGGTCGGAGCTTCGGGCGGCAGGTTGATAAGCTTGGCCACGTGGCTCAAAATATCATCAGTCTTGATCTCCGACCTTACGCTGCTAGTGTGGAAATAGTAGAAAACCAAAATGATAATTAAGATAAGAGCTCCGGCTAAAATCCAGAGATAATTCTTAGACAAGATACTGGTTATATTTTTCTTTCTAGCTCTCATATGTAGCGTTAATTAGCGGATGGTAATGTCGATGAAGCATCTGTATTCGAAGGAGCTCCGGCCGAATCTTGCGGCTGGCTGCCAGTGTCAGAAGATGAAGATGCATTAGAGGAAGAGCCGGCTGCTCCATCTGATTGAGTTGAGGTTGAGCTTGCATCCGCTGAACCGCCTTGCTGCTGGTTCGGATCTATAATCGTTACTGTTCTAGTTAGGGTCTCCGCCTTATTGCCAGCACTATCGGTGGCGTTGTAAGTCAGAATATAGACACCCGCCTTGCTCGTGTCGACCGAGCCATCAACCTGGACACCAAGGTTATGGTCGACGTTGTCCGTCACGCTTGCACCTGGGTCTACGAAGCTGACACCGACATTAAGGGTGATGCTGTTAGAACCGACAAGGTGTATTACAGGAGCTTCGGTATCTCCGCCAGACGAGGTGTCTGATGTCGGAGCGCCGCCGGTATTAGAAGAGTCGGCTGTATTATCGCTAGAGGTGAAGAGCTTGGCATCTTTAATAGCTAGTGCCAGCCAGCTGAACTTGATATCTGCCGGTGCAGGCTTGTTGAGCAAGATAGTGAAGCCGTGGAGGGTCTTGTTGGTGATGATGTAGCTGACTCCGGAAGAAAGCACTAGTTCGTCTCGAACAGAATTGTCGTTGCCTTCGAAGGAGATAGAGGCACTGACTACCGGCTGGTAGAGGTAATCTTTTCCAAAAGTGACATCTACCTTCCTCTGGCCCTCCGTCACCAGTGCGAAGCCGCCCATGTCAGAGTTGAAGTATGGCCGGCCGAAGAAGAGGGTATCGTCCTGGAAGAGTATCTGCTTGTCGGCCGCGCTGATACTGTCTACAACCAGACCGTCCGTAACAACTCTAGGCGCTACGACATCCAGCCCAGCCATAACTCTGTCGGTGAAGATCGTTGACTGGACAGTAGAGGTGCTCGACTCCGAACCGCTCTTAAGCCATGAGAGGATCTGCTTGCTCTCGGCGAGGGTCGAGGTGGAGCTGATGGAGTTGGTAGTATCACCATCGAGAGATAAGCCAGGAATAACATCCCCAATACTTGCGCCGTCGAAGTTACCCAGCTTCAAGAAAGCCATGACGGTGCCGCGGCCCTCGCCATTCCAACCGGTAAGAGCTTGCGCAATTACAGTACCCGCCTTAGTAGCCTTCATGGCCACGCCCGGCTCCGAAGAGCTGGTCAGCATATCGCCGGCCTTGATCGCGCCGTTCTCTGTCGAAACCTTGACCGGAACACGGCCGGAAAGAGCCACCGGCAAGATTCTCTCTGGGTCGCCGAGACTGCCATCGTCGAGAACTAAGCCCGGCTTCGTTGACACGATTCCGATAGCGCCGGGATCATAAGCCTTAGAGCTCTTCTTAACGCCAGCAGAGAGTGATGGATCAAGCTCTACGACGTCTCCGGCCTCGATGGTGGCATCGTGGCTGGCGTACATTTCAGCCAAGTCGGCTCCGCCTGTGGTATTAGAACCTAGCTCCTGTATAGTAATGCTTCCTGAAACCGAGTTATACGAACCCGCCGCACTAGCCGAAACACAGATCGAGAAATAGGTATTGCCAGTAGTCGTAGCATGGTCGAGCGCATTCAATTCATAAGCGCTTGTAAGGCCAGTATTGTTGCCTCCGGTACTAACGGCTACAGTTGATAGAACTGTACCAGTACAATTCGAGCCTCTTCTAAGATTAATAGTACCGGATTTAATTTGATTCGTGGCATTAGCCAAAATATAAACCGCCTGAATATATAGGTTGTTATAAGAGACGGCAGGAGTGGTAGTCGCTGTCAGATATGTTATTTCTGTCGTTCCGATAACTGTCGTTGCGGTGGAGCTTGCAATAACAACAGAAGGAGTACCGCCCCCGCCGCCAGCCTTGCAGGTGAACTTGCCTGTCGTGCCGTTATAGACAAGCAAGCTCGTAGTGGCTGTACAGTCAGACAGGCCTGACTGGAAGAAGCCGTTGGAGACTGTCAGCTGACTGGTGCTAGCTGAGCCAGTAACAGTAAAGTTAGTCGAAGTGCCGGCAGTCATAAGGCCGTTGGTGAAGTTGAAGGTGGTAGCGAATAGATTGGTAGCAGTAGCGTTGGTAGAGTTGAAGATAGTAGCGAAGAGCGAAGTGGAAGTGGAATTGGTATTAACCTCGTTGGTGGTGAAGAAGTTGGTAGAGGTGGCACCTGTGAAGACGGCATTAGTAGCGTTCAGGGCAGTCGAAGTAGAGTTGGTAAAGAGCCCGTTCGTAGCCTGGAAGATACTGGTGAAGAATGAGGTCGAAGTGGCGTTGGTGGTTGTTCCGTTTGTAACTGCCAAACTCTGGATAGTAGAGGAGCCGGTCACCAAGATGTTAGGCGAAGTCAGGAGGCCTGCAGTGTTGATTGAGGTGGTAGCTGTACCGCCGGCGAAGAAGGAGCCGCTGGCCGACAGTACTGTTGTAGAGGCGCGATTGACGTTATTCAAACTGAAGCCGGCACCGTTGATGTCAGAAGTCCAAGGGGTCTGCGAGCCGGAGCCGCCTCCAATGCACGTGCCATTAATCGCAAAGCACCCATTCGCCAAGTTGATGCCGTTGTTGAAGGTAGAGGTAGAGTTGCCAGTAACAGCCAAAACACCAGCAGATAGGCCTCCAGCGAACGTAGATGTCCCCTGTCCTGCGCCGACTGTGATAG
>CAYUNB010000049.1:0-6464 GCA_964446095.1 uncultured Candidatus Saccharibacteria bacterium | reverse complement strand
ACTACTGACCCCGACCCGCCGCCTTGTGCGAACTGATTGCCGCTGAAGGTGACTTCGACATTGACTACGGGATTCTGGAAGATGGTACGCCGGCCAGATATGAGCGGCAAGAAGTTGAGCGTGAAGCTCTCTGTGCCAGTCTGCGACGGTTCTATCGACTGCGGGAAGTCGCCGTTGGTACGGTTCCATGTAATCGAGTTATCAGCCGAGCTGTAGAAGCCCTGACCGGCAGATACCGTACTCTTATCAATAACGTCTCCATTCACCTTGACTGTCAGTTGGCCGTTCAAAACTTTCACTGGAAGATTGTTCGTCCAAGTTATATCTCCCCGCAGCACGCCATTGCTGTCGGCCACATAGTCACTGGAAGCCGAGTCCCCGTTCAAAGCGATACCGAGCCCGATGAAAGGCTTCTTAACTACGAGCGACTTCAGCGAAGAGCCATAGACTAGAGTCACGTTGTTATCATCCTTGCTATTCCTAGTGCCGGCTGAAGCCCTGAAGGATTTCACATCGCCATCTTGGCCCTGCATCGAGCCGGTAATCTTGATGCTCCGCTGCCCCTTAGCCAAGAGGTCGCCAAGTTCCCAGAAACCCTGGCCGTAAGAGGGCGAGGGTGTGGCGCTCTTGAAGATAAAGCCTGAAGGATAGTCGACTTGCAGCACCACGTCTTTAAGTACGTCGCTCGAGTTGGAATTGACAGCGACATTTAAATTAACATCCTTGTCAGAACTGACGTCGGTTGGGAGATCGAGTGCGAGAGAGAGGGGCGAGGAGCTGATGAAAGTTTTATAACTCTTCTCTTTAACGAAGGTTGCGTTTGAGCCCTCGGTACGATACTCGATACTGACCTTAACTTCCTGTTCGCTGTT
This sequence comes from uncultured Candidatus Saccharibacteria bacterium, assembly GCA_964446095.1. Taxonomy (GTDB): domain Bacteria; phylum Patescibacteriota; class Minisyncoccia; order Phycocordibacterales; family UBA12445; genus JACQCV01. Next base: position 5,592 of record CAYUNB010000049.1, on the reverse strand, counting down.
CTCCTCACCGAAGAGTATAGACGGTATCGTTTCATTGATAACGGCGTTGTTGGGAATAGTGCCGAGATCCTTGATATACCTATTGGGAACAGTGCTATCGCTCTTCGGCGGTACGGCGCCTTCAGGATAATCCACTACCAGCTCAGCAAACTGAAGCGGGATATTATTTTTATTACTGATGAGTACTTGCAATCCGAACGACTCCCCGCCCTTGACTGAGACAGGGCCGGAGAGCGAGATATCGACGTTGGAAGTTGAGACGACATTGGACCCGCCAAGGAAGAAGTAGGCAGAGATTACCAACGAGCTTATGAAAAATATACCGGAAGCGATGAGCAGCTTGCGGAGTATTGGCGTTTCAGGATGCTGGCTCTTCCTCTTCATATCGGCAATATCACCGCCTTCGAAAGCGGTCTTAACATCGTAAGAAAGCGGCCGGAGATCCGTGCGGCCCTTCTCACCGCTGATCGGCCGACTGCCATAGAGCCTCTTCTCCAGCTTATTAATACTGTCTTCCCCATTGCCATTTTCCATCAGTCATCATCATACCACAAATATCAAAGATGGCTATGGGCCAGGGAGTAGTTGATCTGCTTCAGGAGGCGCGAGCGCTTGTCGCCATCTTGGACGAGACGGTCGGGATGCCAGTCGGAGAAGGCGGCCAGCTCGTCGAGATCGCCCGAGTCGCCGACGTAGCCCAGCTTCTGCAAGATACGGAAGACCAGCACTATCTCGAGGGCAGATAAGGCCTCGTTCGAGATCTCATTTTGGGATAAAAATTTTATTGCAGCATTGATGTCGGCGAAGACGGCCATATCCTGCTCCTCCCCGCTGATGAGGCGCTTAAGAAGCGAGAAGATGCGGCATACGAGGCGGAACTTCCGCTTATCTTTATAAATTTCATCGAAATGATCGAGCCGTTCAGCGCCGACGATGCGCCAGAACTGTTTGCCTCTAACGAGCGAGACTTTGCCGAAGGAATAATCCTGCAAGCCATACCGAAGCTTGGAGTCGATCTTCCGTACGCCTTGAGCCATGCCCCGCACCAAGCCGAAGTCGGCAGTGAAGATGTCGAGAAAGCGGTTGGCCTCCCCTATCTCCATGCTGCCCAAGATCCAGCCCTCTGTCTGATAGACGCGATACATTTTTTAAGAATAAGCGACAAGTATAAGTATAATAAAAACCCGGTGCAATTGCACCGGGTGAAATTTATTTAGGCTTCGATAGACAGGACGTTAGTGGCGCGGCCGACGGGTTCAGCCAAGAGCACCGCGATCCTTGCATCTCCGCGCCAGCCAAGAATAGCGCAGTGGCAGCAGCTGACCCAACGGTCGTTGAGCCACTGGAAGCCGACCAGGAAGCATCCGCCGTTCGGCCCGCGTACGGGGTCATCGAAGTAGATCTCCTTCGAACCCTTCTTCCAAGATTCGGGGATGCGCTCAGGATGAGCCATGAGTGCATTGTAGACACCAAGATCGAGGCGGATGTGGCCCGCCTTCTGCATGAGCTTGCGGCGCATCTCTTCGTTAAGCTGCCCGCCTTCATGGATAAAGGTCACGCCATCGATAACCTCTTCGTCTGCACCGCAAATACCGTCGATGAGAACGACTTCGGAAAGGTCGACCTCGTTCAGAGCGATAGAGCGGTAGTCGACCATACCAATTCCTTCAACACCATCGCCGTCAGACGGACCGCGCCAGAAACTGCTCGGCTTGAGGCCGGGCATCTCCGGCAGAGTCCGCGACGGTCGATCGATCGTCAGCAGATCGGGCCTCTTGGAGAGAACCTTGAGTTGCCTTTCAACCTCCTGCCTGCGAAGAGCGAAGAGTTCCTCCCACTCCGGCGTACCAGCGCGGGGTGCATCGTTTAGAGATTCTAGCAGACTGCGACATGCGTGACGGAGCGCTTCGAGCTCTACTGCCCTCTTCTCACTTACCATCATCATTCCTCCTTCTTTCCTCCGAGGCCCTTGAAGCCGCGCGCCGCAGGGCGACGATGCTTGAAGTTGACTCTGATCACCTTCCCGGCCAGGCCATGATCGGGATTCAGGGGCGTTAGGACCTCCTCCTTGGCTGCCACCCTCTTCACTCCGATCGTAGGCTCATGAAAGGGCGTCTGCCGAAGAGGATTCTTATCAGGCACTCGCTCAGGCGAAGTCAGCTTCTTCTCTTCGAGAGGGCCGTGAATCTTCTTGAGAACGTGATACAGATCATGGGTCTCTTCAGCGAAGATCTGCTGCCAGCCGGGCGTACCGGCATGGTGCATGTTATCGAGACACCTGAGCAGGTTATCGACGGTACCTCTCGTCCGAAGACACATGAGGCGCAGGGCCTCAAGATCTAGCGTCTCTTCCACCGGAACCTCCCTTAGTCTATTCCCTATCCGTTTTCAAATTACCAAAACTGCACAAAATAATACACTTTTTTGGCTGGATGTCAATATTTAAAAATTAGAGTGAGAGAGAAACCTTAAGGCTCATCTCTCCTACCTTGATCTCATCGCCTGAGTTCTCGGCTTCCGTGATCGAGGTAATGCCGACTATCCTCTGGAGGTCCACGGTGAATTTCGCAATGAAAGCCTGTTCAGCCGAGCCACCCGAGTATATGAGCGAGACCATATCTCCCGGCTGGAGACCCATCTTCTTCCTCATATCTTGCAGGTGGCGAGTCAAGTCGCGGAAATTGCCCTCCTCTTTGAGCTCGGGAGTCAATGTAGCGTCAAGCCAGACCTCGGCCTCCATTTTGTCGTCGAAGCCGACACTCTTAACATTCACCTCGTCTTTAATAAGCTCTAGGAGATCCTCGCGGCCCTGCAGATTAAGACTCTTCAGCTTGAGCTCTGAAAGCGGCTGGCGCACAGCGAGAGCGAGCTTCTTACGTTCATCGAGCGCAAGTGAGACCGCCCTCCGCACCTCAGCCATGTCGGTGAAGAGCTTCTGCTTCGTCTCTGTCTCATCGTCAGCCACCTCGCCGAAGATGGGCCATGACTCAAGATGCACGCTATCAGAGCTATTGCCTGTCACCCGCTGGTAAACATCTTCGGCCAGGTACGGCAGAAATGGCGCGATGATCTTGGAGAGCTCGACGAGCACGTAGCGAGTCGTGGAGATAGCGGCCTGGCGGTCAGCAGCGTCGTCTGACTTGAAACGGTCTCGGGAGCGGCGCAAGTACCACGTAGAAAGATCGTCGACAAAGTCGAGTATCGGCCTCGAAGCACGGTCGAGCTCATAAGCTTGGAGGTGGTGTTCGACATCTTCAGCCAGACTGCTTAGACGAGCCATGATCCATTTGTCGAGCACGTTCCCGCTCTTAACTTTGTCCAGAGACACATCGCCGGCATAGAGCCCGTAGAAGGAGGCTACATTCTGGAGCCTCAAGATGAGCTTCTTGTACACTTCGTCCACTCCGCCCTCGGAGAAACGCAAGTCTTCGGAACGCATCAGCGGAGAGGATAGGAGGTAGAAGCGGAGGGCGTCGGAGCCGTACTTGTCGAAGAGGAGCCACGGGTCGGGGAAGTTGCCCTTGGACTTCGACATCTTTGAGCCGTCTTCGGCCAAGACAGTGCCGGTCGTAATAATGTTCTTGTAGGGCACGTTGTCGAAGAGGAGCGCCGAGACTACCAAGCAGTAGTAGAACCAGGTGCGCGTCTGAGCGATATACTCGGCCACGAAGTCGCCGGGGAAGTGCGAGTGGAACCACTCCTTCTTCTCGAATGGGAAATGATTGGCAGCGAAGGGCATTGCCGCCGACTCGAACCAGCAGTCTACTACCTCTGGTATGCGTTGCATCTTGCCGCCGCACTTGCAAGAGAAGTTCAGTTTATCGATATACGGCTTATGGAGGTCGAGCTCGTAGTTGGCATTGTGCGGGATAGGCTTAAAGTCAAGCTTCCTAATCTCGGCATTCTTTAAGTAGTAGAGCTCCTTGTAGTTGCTCGAGGGATCCAGCACTACCTCCTCCGGGGAGATGCCAGCGGCCGCGACCTGCATGAGCCAGGTCGGGTCGCCGTGAGAAACTATCAAAATATTCTTGCCTTTATACTTCTCCTCAAGCTCATAGAGAGCCGCACCGACCCTATTCCTGACATCACTCAAATTCTCTCCGCCCTCAGGTCGGACACGGAACCGCTCGAGAGTATTTTTGAAATGAGCATGATAGCTCTCGACCGACTCATTATTGTATGCGCCGAAGTTGACCTCGTGCAGACGGTCGTCGTAGATGATCTTCGCTTTATCATAACCAATCTGGAGGGCAACGATCTCAGCAGTCTGTCGGCCTCTGACGAAGTTCGAGGCGACTATCAGATCTATATTCTTGTCCTTTAAATTTTCGCCGGCAGCGAAGGCCTGCTGCTTGCCTAAATCAGTAAGCTCATTTCCGGTCGGCTCGCATGAGATAGCGCCGAGTACATTGGAAGCTGCCTGGCCGTGGCGCATGATGTAGTAGTTATTGCCTGAAGAGGCGCGCATCTTAATATCTTCAAGCGAGCCCTGCACCTCGAACTCGTGGCATTCGGCGCACTTCCATATTGGAAGCGGCGACGCCCAGTATCGATTCCTGGAGATGTTCCAATCCGGCGCACCCTCAAGAATATTCTTAAAGCGGCCGTCACGGAGGTGCTCCGGTATCCAGTGCATCTGCTGATTAAGCTCAAGCAGGCGAGACTTAATATTCTGAAGCTTGATAAACCAAGCCGAGACGGAGTTATAGATGAGCGGCGACTCGCAGCGCCAGCAGTGCGGATAGGAGTGAACAATCTTCTCCTTCGAGAAGAGCAGCCCGCGATGAGCGAAATTCTTAATCACTTCAATATAGGTAACTTGGTACTCCTTACCCTTCGGCGTCGTATCCTTCGGCTTAACCTGCATGCCGGCGAAGTCGGTGACCTCCGGCTTCATCGCGCCGTTATTGGCCACATGAGCCACGAAGGGCAAGTTCTCTTTATTACCAAGCGCCATGTCATCTTCGCCATAGGCTGGAGCGATGTGCACGACGCCAGTGCCATCTGTCGTCGTCACGAAGTCAGCGCCGTAGATCTTCCAGCCGCGCTCGCGGTTCTTCAGGCTCTCATCCTTAGCATAATAGTTGAAGAGCGGTTTATAACTTCGACCGATAAGTTCGCTCGCGGGGAAGGTACGGAGAATCTTGTAGTTCTCTTTAAAGACGGCAGCTACCCTGTCCTTGGCCAGAATATATTTATTGCCCGGCTCGGTGCCCTCAACTTCAGCGTATTCGATATTAGGATTTATCGCCAGCGCTACATTGCCCGGCAGGGTCCAAGGTGTCGTCGTCCACGCAAGTACGAAGGTGCGAGGCGTGTCGACAAGCTCGAACTCGCCAATGAGCGTCAGGTCTGTAATATCCTTGTAGGAATTATCCATCGCCACTTCAGCCTTCGAGACCGGCGTCTCGCAACGCAAGCAGTAGAGCAAGACTCGGCGGCCTTCATACAGCTCGCCCTTGTTGTGGATCTGGCGGAGCGCCCACCAGACGGACTCAATATAGCTGTTGTCCATCGTCTTGTAAGCGCCGTCGAAGTCTACCCAGCGAGCCATGCGCTCGACCGTCTTCTTCCACCCGCCGCCATACCAGC
>CAYUNB010000048.1:0-6604 GCA_964446095.1 uncultured Candidatus Saccharibacteria bacterium | reverse complement strand
CACAAGGCTTTGGGACTCCGCCACTACTCCCGCACCGACTTCATCGTCTCGCCGCGGGGTATCTACACCCTCGAGGTCAACACGCTGCCAGGACTGACCTCAGAATCACTTTTCCCTAAGGCTATGGCTGCTGTCGGCACGAGCTATGCCGACTTCTTATCTCACCTCATCAATCTGGCATTAGAAAAACCCCGCTAAGCGGGGCCGCTAAACTAACAAATACTCCAGTTCTTGAAGTCCTCTTCTACAAGGAAATCGTCGATCACGAACCTCTTACCCTTGAATCTAACATTAAGCGCTTTGGGAATTTTCGGCTTCATACCCTTCTTAACTGAGATCTTCATCTTCTTGTCCGCTATGCTCCACATAAGCTGTATGTCGAAGCCAGTAAGGCCGCTCGCCTTAACTATTGCTTTAACTATGGCTCGAGGGTTTTCTCCGAGAATTTCGAAGACCTGCTGCAGACTAGCCTTCATTTCGTATGTCACCCCTCTTTGCTGAAAGCTGCTTCTCAAGCTCCTTGATTTTCCGCCGGAGGGTTTTATTCTCTGCCTCCAGCTTCTGACAGTTGTAGCAGCCATCGTTTCGACCCTTAACCTCTTTCATCTAGCCTCCTTCTAGTTATGACTCAAGGAGACAGTAGCTTCAATAGCCACGCTCGCCCCGAGCCAAAGCGCATCTTCGCCGACAACGATGCAGGTTCGAGCGGGAAACTGGTAGGGAAAGGGCCAGAAACTCTCGTACACTTTGTTCATCTCCTCATAGTCGGCTTTCCGAGCGAGATATATTCTCATCCGCATAGCGTAGCTGAAGTCAAGACCGAAATTTTTCAGATCCTCTTGTATGGTTTCCAAAATCTTACGAGTTTCCGCTTCGACGCCTCCGGCGATAAGTTGGTCGTTCTCGTCGGTACCGATAAGACAGGTGAAATAGATCGAGTTCCCATTCCGCCGATAGCGGCTGTAGGGTTTCCGCTTCACTCTATCTTCTCCATATCGAATTCAACAAGAGTAATATCGCTTCCGACGTCTTCGATCGTCATATTGCAGTTGTCGCCGGGTATCGGTCGGAGCGGAGAACCTTCAGGCGAGAACACGAGCAGGGAGAAACGGCCGTTGGGATTAGGCCGGAGTTCGATCTCGAGCTGTCCTGGTTCGAAGCCGAACGACTGCTTCATGCTCGGCGGATTATTGTAGATAAGAAGATGAATCCGCACCCTCTTCAACACACACCTCCAAAATCAAAGTCCCAGAGAGTCTCGTCAGATTTTACTAAAGGATATTATCAGGGTCAACCTTGACGGTGAAGCGGCTAGGGAGCGATTGTAAGATCTCGAGCAGATTTCTGTACGGCTGTTCCTCGTTACCCACATGAGCTTCGTCTCCCGAATCGGGCTTGGGCGGCCAGCTGTCCGGGTCAACTTTTAAGAGAATATTTATGCGGTCTTTATTATTGATACGCTCGATGAAAGCATCGAAACGGCTCGGTTCATATGCCTGGAGGAACCGTTCGAGCTGGGCCATCTCTTTATTAGTAGCAGCCTTCGGGCCCTCGGCGGTGATCTTTATAAGCGTCTTAAGCGGAGGATAGTTGAAGCGTTTGCGCTCCTTCATCTCCTCTCTATAGAACTCAAGAAGATCGCCAGCGAGCACTCGATCGAAGACGCTCTCCTCCGGGCGGCGAGTCTGCACAAGAAACCTCTTCATAGTCTTCAGGCGCAAGCGCGTCAGAAGATTGAAGATATTTTCTTGGATTCGGAAGTCAGGCAGGGAGAATAGAGTATCGATTGAGATAACAGCCACAGTCTCGACGTCTTGGTTAAGGTAGTTCAGCACCATCTCTGTACCGACAAGTATCGCCCCGGGTGTTTCCTGAAACTGCTGTATGATCTCTCTCGCCTGCTTGTATTTCTTGACTGCATTACTGTCTATCCTGAAGATCTTAGCTTCGGGAAAATCTAACTTAAGCTCATCCTCGATCCGCTCGGTCGCAACGCCGAATACCTTAAGCTTCCAGCCGCCGCAGCTCTTGCAGACCACATCAGCCGAGGCCTTACGTCCGCAGCGGTTGCAGTAGAAGATCTGCTCGCCGCTCTTCAGTCGGTGCAGCAGCATCGGCAAGGAACAGTTGGTGCAGGAGATCATCTCTCCGCAATCAGCGCAGAGAGTCGAGGTCCCGAGGCCTTTGCGAGCGCAGATAACTAGAGCATGCTGGCGCTTGGCGACAGACTCGCGCAAGGCCAGTTTAACCTTCGGAGAGAAGATCTGATCCCCCGCCTTCCGCATATCTATAACCTCCTGGTAGATATCTTTGGGGAAGCGATATTTCAGCGGGGATTCTTGAATAAAGTTGCCAACTTGAGCGTTGTATATATCTTCGATCCTCGGTATCGAATCACCGAGCACAAGACGAGCTGGCTTCTCCGCAGCAAGCTTCTCGGCGAAGGTTCTTAGATCGATAAATGGCCGTGCCACTGTCTTATAGAAAGGGGAGTTCTCCTTATCGAGAACTATAGTGCCGATATCCGACCGAGGCAGAGATAAGAAGACCGGAGTCGCGATGACGAGTATCGGGTGTTCCTCCTTAATAGACCTGTGCCATCTTTCAACTATGGCCTTAGGTGAGAGGCGGCTGTGCAGTATCACCGTGTAATTTTCGATACCCTTCTGCAAGAGCTCGCCGCACTCTTCAGCATCGTGGATAGTTGGCAGGATAAAGAGCACGGAATGCTTCTTAGCGAACTCTTCGCGGATCAGGCTCTTGTAGAAAGAGTAGCGTTCTTCGTCAGGCAGGCCAAGGACTGAGATCTCGAACCTGCGGTTTTTCACCTCTTCTGTCTTGCGGGGGGAGAATTCCGGCTCTTCGCCCTTGGCCTTAGACCATTTATCGAGCACAGCCCTCGGTGTTAAGAAACGGATAATCTGGCCGGCCGAAGAGGCAAAATAGCGGGCTGACTCTCTGCTGGCAGTGATGAAGTCTGGCAGGTAAACCTCCGGTGCTACAACCTTCTTGATCTTCTTGAAGCCGAACTTAGAGCCTCGGAGGTCGGCCCTAAGGTCCTTAGCCTGGCTCACAGAGGTAACAATACCCAAAATCTCTTTATTTCGAAGCGGCACCGAGACAAGCGCCCCATTGGCGACCTCCTTAGCGGTAAAGTACGTCAGATCTTCATTGATAGCGCTTTTAGCAATGGGAGCAACGGTTACTATCTTGAGATTCTCCATGCCTTAAGTCTACCTTTTAGAGCTAGCGTTGTGGTCTTGGCATTAAGAATAATTAATGTTATCGTTGGGCCATGAAAAAGCGGCCTAAGGTATTTGTGGGCATGTCTGGCGGCGTTGATTCTTCAGTCTCGGCGGCGCTTTTAAAGGCTGACGGTTACGATGTCACCGGCGTCTTCATTAAGACCTGGTCTCCAGAGTGGCTGCCGTGCACTTGGAGGGAAGAGCGGCGCGATGCTATGCGGGCAGCTGCTAAACTTAAGATTCCTCTAATAACCTTAGACCTAGAGAAAGAGTACCGCGAAGGTGTAACAGAATATATGATCGAGGGCTATAAGAAGGGGATCGTACCGAACCCAGATGTCATGTGCAATAAGGTGATCAAATTCGGCGGCTTCTTCGACTTCGCGATGAAGAATGGGGCGGACTACGTCGCAACCGGGCATTATGCAATGGTCATAAACAAAGTGGAGGGTGATGATGGAAAGACACGGCCGCAGCCGAGCGGGCAGGTGTCTCGCCGTACGCGAGACGAGCGAGGCGAGGACAAGCAAGGACTCACGCTGGTAGTCCGCAGCGGTGTCTTGAAGTCATCACCCTCCACTTTGTTTAGAAGCAAAGATGAAAATAAAGACCAAACATATTTCCTCTGGATGCTCGGGCAGAGACAGCTTTCCAAAACGCTCTTCCCGATTGGAGATTTAAAAAAGTCAGAAGTCAGGAAGCTGGCCAAGAAGTTCGGCCTACTGAACGCAGAGAAGAAGGACAGCCAAGGCCTCTGCTTCATGGGCGATATCGATGTTAAGAATTTCTTGAAGCATTATATTGAAGAGAAGAGGGGCAAGGTATTGAGTGAGTCCGGTGAAGTGATCGGTGAGCATGACGGCGTAACCTTCTTCACTATCGGCGAGCGGCACGGCTTCAGGATAGATAAGAAGGGGACTCACGACAGACCTTATTACGTAATCGGAAAAGATGTTAAGAAGAATATCTTAATTGTTTCTGATAAAAAGTATTTTACTAACTCGAACTCCAAAGAACTCACTATTAAAGATATAAACTGGAATCAAGGTCAAGCGCCTTCAGCTGAAATAAATCTTACGGTCCAGATCCGCTACCACGGCGAGCTGCACGATTGCAATATAGAGCCTGTCGGCAAGGATAAGTACAATGTCATTTTCAAAACCGCCCCGACGGCACCCTCACCAGGTCAGTCGGTCGTCTTCTACTCCGGCAATATTTGCCTCGGCGGGGGAGTAATCGTATAATCATTTATTATGACCTCAAAGGAGATTCGGGCCAAATTCTTAGAATTTTTCAAGAAACGGGGGCATACGATACTGCCTTCGGCTTCGCTCGTGCCAGAGAATGACCCTTCAGTGCTCTTCAATACAGCTGGCATGCAGCCTCTTGTCCCTTATCTTCTAGGTGCGCCACATCCGGCTGGCAAGCGCCTTGCCGACTCGCAAAAGTGCGTCCGCACGCAAGATATAGATGAAGTCGGAGACAATACTCATGACACCTTCTTCGAGATGCTCGGCAACTGGTCGCTCGGAGATTATTTCAAGAAAGATGCTATAACTTGGAGCTGGGAATTCATAACTTCCCAAGAAGAGGGCTTAGGACTTGATCCGAACAGACTCTATATAACAGTCTTCGGTGGCAACGAGGATGCCCCCAAGGATGAAGAGACATATAATACATGGCTCTCGCTCGGCGTACCAGAAACACATATCTACTGGATGGACGGTAAGCTTGCTGAGAAGAACTGGTGGAGCCCGGGCGACAACGGTCCATGCGGCCCAGATACCGAGATGTTCTATGATGTCCGCGGCGGACTTAACCTAAAAAATCGCGACGAGTTTCTAGCAGCTGACGACCGTCAAGATATAGTGGAGTTCTGGAACGACGTCTTCATGGAGTATGAGAAGAAGGATGGCAAGGTTATCGGCAAGCTGAATAATAAAAATGTCGATACTGGCGCTGGTCTCGAGCGTGTGGTAATGCTTCTTCAGGGAAAGAGCAATATCTTCGAGACTGACCTCTTCAAACCGCTTATGGATAAGATCGATGAGTTATCCTCAATCGAAAATATCAAGGCTCGCCGTGTCGTCGCAGATCATATCCGCACTGCCGTCTTCATGATCGGGGACGGGGTAATACCTTCCAATACTGATCGCGGCTACATATTACGCCGCCTTCTGCGCCGCGCTGTGCGCTATGCAGATGTATTAGGAATGAAGCACGGCTCACTCTTCTGGCTGGCTGGGACGGTGCCCTCTATCTATGGCGACGCATACCCGAACATTGTCAATGAAATTGAAAATATTAAGAAGGTCATAGATGGCGAAGAGCACAAATTCCGCGAAACTTTAGAGAAGGGGATTAGGGAGTTTGAAAAGATAGCAGCTTCTGGTCAAAATATTTCTGCAAGCGATGCCTTCTCGCTTTTTTCTACTTATGGTTTGCCTATAGATATTATCGTTGAGCTTGCAAGCGACAAGAAGCTAACTGTCGATGTAAATGGCTTCAATGAGCAGTTTAAGAAGCACCAGGAGCTATCTCGTGCCGGCTCTGAGCAGAAATTCCGCGGCGGCCTGGCCGATCATAAACCCGAGACCGTTCGCCTGCATACCGCTCACCACCTGCTCTTGGCAGCGCTCCAGAATATCTTGGGCGATAAAGTGCACCAACGCGGATCCAACATTACTTCCGAGCGACTCCGCATCGACTTCTCCTTCGACCGCAAGATGACTGATGAGGAGAAGAAAAAGGTAGAGGACCTGGTCAATAGCTGGATAAGAGAGAAGATACCGGTCATCCGCCGAGATATGCCGAAGGCTGAAGCGGAGGCACTCGGTGCCGAGCATGAGTTCGGTGCTACTTATGGAGATATAGTATCAGTCTACTTCGTCGAGCGCGGAGACGGCTCTCGTGTGTCTAAGGAGTTCTGCGGCGGGCCGCATGTGCAGAATACCGGCGAACTCTCTCACTTCAAGATTCTTAAGGAAGAGGCTGTAGCTTCAGGAGTCAGGCGCATCAAGGCGATCTTAGAATAATTTTCCACTATCTTCAGTCGGCTCATTGGGCTATAATTTAGCTATGATAGCGGCTGTAATCGATATTGGCAGCGGCAGCGTTGGCCTCGGTCTTGTTGAGATCGTAAAGGGCAGAGCCCCGATTTTGAAATATTCCGCCAGAAGAAGCCTCCGCTTTCAAGAGGTCATAGTTCCAGAGGTCCTAATACAATCGAGCGTCGAGAGCGTGAGGCAGCTGTTCGCCGATATGCAGCTACAGGGGCAAGAAGCGCCGAGCAAGATCTTCTGTTTTCTCTCTCCGCATCTGATTAACTCTGAAAGCAGTACGATACGCATCCACTATGG
>CAYUNB010000047.1:0-6702 GCA_964446095.1 uncultured Candidatus Saccharibacteria bacterium | reverse complement strand
GCCGATCAGGAGCGAGATCGACTTGCCGTTCGGTGTCAGCCACTTGGCGATGGTCATCTTCACATAGGTATTGTCTGTAACGGATATAAGCTCTTGGACTGAACCTTTGCCGAAGGTCTGTTGACCGATCAGCTTCGCCACGCCATGCTCCTGCAGGGCGCCGGAGAGAATTTCTGAAGCCGACGCACTACCACCATCCACAAGAATAGCCATCTTTAAATTACCGTTGAAAACATTGTAGCCCTTGCTCATGTGCACATTCTCCTGACCCTCCTTATTTATAACTTCTCTCACGACCACCTTATCGGCAGGCAAGAACCAGCTGGCTATCTCGACAGCTGCATCAAGGAAGCCGCCAGGATTGCCTCGCAGATCAAGCAGAAGCTTATCAGAACCCGAATCCTCGAATTTCTTAAGCGCCTCGCGGAAGTAGTCTGGTGATGGCGCTGAGAAGTTGTAAAGCCTCATGACGAAGACGCCATCTTTGCGAAGGCCGGTATTATTCGGATCAGATACGGTGCCGCCGTTGCCGTTATTCAATGAACCATCTTTATTCACCGACTTAGAGTCGCCGATATCCATAACGGGGATGGTAATGACTCCACGCACTACCTTAATAGTCAGAGGCGCCTTCTCGCCGCTTCGGACGACAACAAGGCTCACTGTGGTCCCGCTCTGTCCCCGGATAAGCTTTACAGCCTGCTCTACGCTCATGTCGGTTGTCGGCTTGCCATCGATGCTGACAATCTGATCTCCCGGCTTAATGCCAGCCTTCTTGGCCGGTGTACCCTCAAGCGGTGCTATAACTGTTAGCTGGTCATTCTTGATGCCGACCTCCATGCCAACACCCTGGAAGCTGCCGTTGATATCGTCCTGGAAGACCTCAGCCTGCTCTGGCGGCATGAAGACGGTGTATGGATCGCCAAGGGATTTCACCAGACCGGAGATAGCACCGTAAATTTTCTCTTGATCCGAGACCGGCTTATAGTTGGCTTTATAACTCTCTGTAGTAGTTCCAGTAGTTGTCGAGTGGCCATCGACGTACTTCTCATTTATAAGATCCCAAGTCTTCCAGAAAGGGGCGAAATCAGCCGTCGTTGGTATGAGCGGCTCCTTGTTGGCGATATAAGAGGAGTCGCCTGCCTTAGGGACTGAGGCAGGATAATACTGACCGGCATAGAACCCTCCGCCAAAGATAAGTATTGGCAGAACTATCTTAAATATAAGCGACAAATGGCCTCTTGATTTAGAAAACATATGTTTATCTAGCGTAACAAAAAAAACTTAGCAGGTCAAAAAGAGAAGGTATCACTTTTTAAACCTATAGATAAGGTTGTATTATCTTTTCCACATCCTTAGAATCAGCGGCCGTCATCAATTCTCCGCGAAGTTCCCTCGCTCCATGAAAGCCGCCGACATATGAGCCGAAGTGTTTCCTCATGAGGGCGAAGTTCTTAACGCCAGCGAAGAGCTCATCGTAAAGTTTGGCATGTTCGAGCATTATCTGGAGTCTTTCTGAGAGGGAAAGGGTGCTTTTCAGATCTTTGAACTCTCTAGTCTCCCCTTTCTTAAACTCCTCTAGCGCCTTCTGTCTGTTGTAATCAGAGAAGAGCCACGGGTTGCCGAAGATGGCGCGCCCGAGCATGGCGCCATCGACTTCGCTTGCTTCAATCTTATAATAAGCATCGCGAAGATCCTGCACATCGCCGTTGCCGAGCGAGATTACTCCCGCCTCGGGGCAGAGCTTAGCTGCCTTAGCGATCTCATCCCAATGCGCCGGCACCTTGGACATCTCTTTCACAGTGCGGCCATGGATAGCGATTGCCGCTGGCTTAGCTTCTAGCAGGCCGCCGATCCACTCCTCCGTGATTATCTTATTCCGGCCGATACGGGTCTTGAGAGATACTGGGATCTTATTTGGCCCAGACTCGGCGCCTTGCTTGGTAGCCAGAACTACCTCGCGAGCGTGAGGCAAATCGCCTATCAGTCCTCCGCAGGTACCGCTCTTAACCAGAGCATGATGAGGACAGCCCATGTTGATATCAACTCCATCGAAGCCCATGTCAGCCGCCATCCTGGCCACCTTCTCGAAATTTTCCGGCTTAGAGCCGAAGATCTGCGCCACAATGGGCCTTTCAGCTTCGCTGTATATTAAGTCAGTCTTGAGCCGGTCATAACCTTCCGAGAGCAGGCCGTCGACGGAGACGAACTCGGTGTACATTAAGTCAGGTTTGCCATACTTAGCGATAATCCGCCGGAAGGCAGCGTCCGTCACATCCGCCATCGGTGCCAGAGCCAATATAGGTTTATCCAATTTTTCCCAGAAACCTTTATTCATTAATATATTTCTAACACACGGACAACATAATTACCAGCTGTCAAATTAAAAGGCCCCGCCGAAGCGGAGCCTAACTTAGGCTATTTCTTGATTGGCCGATCAGGAAACTCCATACCGTTCCTGACTGATACCTTGATTCGTTCGATCATGAAGAGAGAGTCGATCTCGAGTGGCGGATTACTCTCACTACGATCCTGATGCTCCTTCTCGTTTTCCTTCCACATATTCAGTATCTTTCTGGCTGCCTTCTCCTCTCTGTAAATGCATGGCCCAAGACCATTCTCGGCTACTTGGCCGTCATCCTTCTTGACGATAGCGAATCCATTAAATGGTTTAGGTTTAAGAAGACTGATCCCCTTCCACACAACCTTCAGAGCTGGGATCGTCTTATGGAGCCAGGTTAGCTTAACAGCGGCAGAACGGGCCTTATCTTCATCATCTTGATTAAAGAGTTCACAGAATGCAATATTCTGCAGTCCTAAACGTAGAACTCGTGAAGCCTGCTCGACTTCAGAGATCTTCCTATCCTTTTTCTTAAGTCTCTTAATATTTTTATTTCTGGGAATATCGGGAAGGTCTTGAACCCAGTGGTCCTTCACAAGGTGCCATATAACGGCGATCTTTTTCCAAGGATCCAGGCTTCCCCATCCTGCGAGATCACCACCATCTTGAAAGTTTCGAGTGTCGGAGCCTTCGTCATGTTCGATCATAAACTCCGCGATCTCGGCCAGTTGCCGAATTTCGGCCAGTCCTGATTGAAATCTGAATATTTCATTGATGATATCCTGGGCCGCCGAAGAAGAGCCGCAACAGCCTCCGATGTAATAGTTGCCCTCTTTCATACAAAGTCCGCACCACTCTTCGGCAGTCAAAGGTAGACGGACATAACTAAAGAATGGAAGTACGTGCGGTTGCCTCATAGACCCCGGCTTACCTCTATATTCATGGGGCTGCAGAAATTCGATCCCGAGAGAAGAGAGGGTCTCGCAGTTTTTTTTGAAATCCTCTCGCCTTTTGGCAGTATCGGACACGACTTCTTGGCAGACTTTTCTAGCCACGGATGCCTCCTTAGGTTGTCAAATAACTACACTACATAAGAGACCTTACTAAATAAGCTGTTTTTGTCAATCAATCTAGTTCGAAGCAGTCGGCCGATTGAACTGATCGTGCGAGAGCATATTCTCTTCGGCCTCCAGAACCTGCTTTTTATCCAGAGTCGCTTCGAGCACTGCGGCGTTCTGACTGCTAGAAGTTGCGAAGAGGTCGCCCAGGTTGTAAGCAATGACTCCCCCACCATAATCTTCAGTCTCCGCAGGAGCACCGGCAGAGTAGCCAGCGACAATCCTAGCTCCATCATCAATAACTCGATGACCCAAGGTGCGTTCACGTTCAGAAATCTTACCGCCAGCCGAAGACTTGAAATCTATAGCCACCACAAGATGATCAACTGTTTTGGCTGCAGCCTGGATAATAGTATCGAAATGAGGATCGCTGACTGAAAGGATCGTCGGCAAGTTCTGCTTAGCTATCAACCAGTCCGGACCATCGTCGGAGAAGGCCAGGAAGCCGATCTTGATGCCATTCTTTTCGACTACTCTTACTTGGCTAGCGTCTGCTCCATTCAAGCCACCGCCGACAGGAGCTA
The DNA here is from genome assembly GCA_964446095.1 of uncultured Candidatus Saccharibacteria bacterium. Taxonomy (GTDB): domain Bacteria; phylum Patescibacteriota; class Minisyncoccia; order Phycocordibacterales; family UBA12445; genus JACQCV01. The sequence continues at coordinate 2,719 of CAYUNB010000047.1, read as the reverse complement.
TACCAGCTTGGCGCAATCCATTAATAGTATCCTCTACTGCCGTTATACCTCGATCTCCGATATGGCTCGTAGCTATGGCTAAAGCATCGAATCCCATATCGCTGAGATCCTTAATAATGTCCGGAGAGATCTTTAGGGAGGGTTTGACGACATCATAACCAAGAAGAGATACAGGCCCGCCGACACTGCCGAATAGGATATCGTCATCTCTCAGGAAAGATATATTCTCAAGGGGCGGAGGATCAAGACGATTCGTAAATATATTACCAACTATCGCTAAGCTGACTCGACTCTCGGGCTTTACATTTTTACTAACAGCCGCAGCTGGAGAACCATCGCCGTACTTAAGCGACTTGATCAGGCGGTCGATAATCTTGGATACATCGCTATTTTTGTCGCTGCTTTTCAAAAGCGCGATCGAAAAGCGCTTGGCATCGCTCCCCTTGATAGGGATAGAGAAGGCACCAGTGAAGGTCATGAGAGCGTCGCCAGTAAAGCCATCCTTGCCTCCGATGTAGTAAGCGTTATTCTCGCGGATGAGACGGTTCTCGTTCAGCCAGAGGTGCGCATGAGAAAGTTTACTGGCAGCAATCTTATAGCTTCGCTTCTTGGTAATCGCCATAATATCTTGCCGCCTAGACTGTATATAGGAGATGAGGGTAGAGAGATCTTCCGGCGTGGATACGTTGTTTTTAGAAAGGCCGCTAGGGTCTTCGTAATGCGTGTGTGTCATGCCAAGGCTCTTCGCCTGGCTGTTCATAAGCGCTAAGAATTGATCTCGCCCATAATGTTCAGCCAGGGCTTCGGCCGCATCATTGCTCGATTCTAAGAGCAGGCAGTTTATAAGATCGGAAGCCTTGAACTTCTCACCCGGCAAGAGACTGCCTTGGTGGCCGTAGGTATCGTACGCTCTCCTGGAAATCGTCACCGAATCGTCTGCGGGAATATTGTCGATGGCAATCATAGCCGTCATCAACTTAGTCACCGAGGCAATAGGATAAGCCGTTTCAGAATTCTTCTCCAATATCGACTCGCCGGTATCAAGATCCTTGATCACGAAGGCTTTCGACTTGAGAGCCAGCTTAGACTGCAGCAGCTCCTTATCAACGACCACCTTCTGCAAGTTATCTGTAATTACCGTACGAACCGCCGGGGTCGTCGAAGGCTCAATAGCGGCAATAGGCTCTGTCTTCTGCTCGCTAGTAAGGAGAGAGAAGGAAGTAGTAGCTCTAAATAGCAACGAGGCGGCCGTCGCACCAATGAGCAGCACCGCAAGCGAGAATAGGAGATATGAGCCAGGGCGTTCCTGCGTCATTTCGAGTCTGAGAATTTATAAAAAACCTTCTGTCCGAAACGCAGATCTATATATAGCAGCTGACCGGTGGCGGCTGAAAGTTCTTTCTGAAAGAAGTCGGAATCGAGTATAGCTGAGAGCTTCCCCAGCGGGTCGGCATCCATGTTCTGCTTGATCTGCCACTCCTTCATACCGTCGGAAACCAGCATGTCATAGTCGCCATTATTATAAATATAGACTCCGTATATCTGGCCGAGCCTCAGAGTACTGCCAGCCAGCATCCTATTCATTGCCGTCTCAGTAGAGAGTATAAAATTCAACTCCTCTTTATTCAGAACATGGCGGCCGAAGTAGCCGCCGCGCTTATCTCCGCCATAAAATTCTAAGTAAACGTGGCCAGAAAAGCTGGGTGCCTTATCAAAAGCGAATCCGCTCTTATCAAGATAGTAGCAGACCCTCTCAATTATCGGCTTAGCGAGGTCGTCGCACCATAGATAAGCCGGTTGGCGCTCTGTGACGGTAATCGCAACAGTGTCTCCGGTGGCAGAAACCTCGGCTGTATCGAGCCAGGGTATGACGCGCAGAAGAGTGCTTGCAATCTGCTCTTTAGGATAGATGAGAATGTTGCTCTTGGGATAGAGGCCGTAATATTGGCCCGATAGCAAGCCGTTGGCAATATTAAAAATAGCTGAATCAGCCACCTCTGTGTTACCGCTGATGGCTACGCGCGTTATGTATAGTTTCTCTATGTGAGTTAGGCCGATAGTGATACCGATCACTATGCAGGCGGCTGTGAATGTCCAAGCCAGCGATTCTGTTATCTTCCTTCTTCTAATCCTGCTTGATGATTTTGAAATCTCACGATTAAGCTCCATGCTTAATTATATCTTTTCCCATATGTTTCCTAAGCACTTCAGGCACAGTGATAGAGCCGTCGGCATTCTGGTAGTTCTCGACGATAGCTATAAGCGGCCGGCCGGAGAGAGCAGTGTTGTTCAGCGAATGGACGAACTTCAGCTTGCCGTCATCATCCTTGTAACGTATATTCAAGCGCCTAGTCTGGAAGTCGTGGAAGTAGGAGGCCGAGCCGGTCTCGCGATACTTACCTTCCGACGGCAGCCAGACCTCTATGTCGTACTTCTTAACCTGTCCCAGACCGAGATCCCCACCGCAGTTGGCGACAACGTGGTAAGGCAAGCCGAGAGCTTCTGTCAGCTCCTCGCTGTTGCGCTGTATCTCCTCATGGAACTTCACCGACTCGGCATGAGAGGCCTCACAGAGCACCACCTGTTCAAACTTATAAAATTCGTGGACACGAAGGTTACCTCGAGTATCCTTGCCATGACTGCCAGCCTCGCGACGGAAGGCGGAAGAGAAAGATAAGAGCTTCATCGGCAGGTCCTTCTTCTCGATCACCTCATTCAT
>CAYUNB010000046.1:0-6982 GCA_964446095.1 uncultured Candidatus Saccharibacteria bacterium | reverse complement strand
AATCACCGATAGGTGTCTCCTTTAGAGTCAATAAGTGTATCGGCCTGCTCTCGCAGTTCCAAGCCTTCTATCCGCCTTTGCCGACTTCTCCTGTAATGGGCTTGAACTATAATGATTGCGTTGATGCGCATAAGGATGACCCCGATTTCTACACTAATGACTGGCGCATATATCTCGACCAGTCAGGAGGCGTCTGGAACGAAACTGGCGACCTTGTTCGCCTTATTGACCCTTCCGGCGAGACCCTGGCGAGTGTATATTACTAAAACAGTCTAATTTGTTGACAAAAGTAGGGCTTTTTTGCTAGTATGTCCTGACAATAAATTATGTCCAGATCACTTAAGAAGGGCCCATACGTGGATGAAAAGCTCCTGAAGAAGATTCAGGGTAAGCGTGCTGAAGATACTCCAATGATCAAAACCTGGTCTAGGAGCTCCCAGATATCTCCGGAGATGGTAGGATTCCTTTTCGGCGTTCATAATGGCCGGGCACACCTTGAGGTAAGGGTTACCGAGGAGATGGTTGGCCACAGGCTCGGCGAGTTCTCACCAACCAGGAAGTTCTTGAGGCACGGAGGCAAGATGCAGAAGGAGCTCGAGGCTAAGAAGAAGGAGGCTGAGATCGCCGCCGCTAAGGCTGCTAAGGCCCCTGAGGGCGGAGCTGGTGCTGCTGGAGCTAAGAAATAATTTTAAATTAAAATCATGTCAGGCGTTAAGGCAAAATTGAATAGGCATACACAAGCTCCTCGCAAGATGCGCCTTTTGACCAGCCTTATTAAGGGCAAGAGCGCTGACCAGGCCTTGGCTATACTTACACTCTCTACCAAGAGGGGTGCTAAGGATGTAGCCAAGCTTCTCAAATCTGCCATAGCTAATGCTAAGAATAATTTTAAGCTCGATCCCGCAGAGCTTTATGTTAAAGAGGCTAGCGTAGATGCCGGCATAGTTATGAAGCGCGGTCGTCCTCGAGCCTTCGGCCGATCATTCCCGATCCGCAGGAAGACAAGCGATATTAATCTAGTTTTGGAAACTAAACCAGCTTTAAATAAATAAAATGTCCCACAGCGTTCATCCATATTCTCATAGGCTTGGCATAATTAGAGATTGGAAGTCTCGCTGGTTCGGAGTTCCTGGCAAGTATCAGCAGTATCTCAAGTCAGACATTACTATCAGAGAGTTTTTGGCCAAGCGCCTCGAGGGTCAGTTCGTCGGCGGTATCGATATTGAACGCGGCGGCAACAGCCTTAAGATCATCATCAAGAGCTCTAAGCCCGGTCTTCTGATTGGCCGCAATGGTGACGGTACAGCTAAGCTGAAAGATGAGGTTGTAGCTAAGTTGAAGCGCGCTAAACTCTCAGTGCCTAAGGATGTAAAGATCGAAGTTGAGGAGATTCGTTTCCCTGAGACTTCAGCATCTATCGTAGGACAGATGTGCGCCGAGGGCTTGCAGAAGAGATTACCTTTCATGAGGGTTATGAAGCAGGCTGTGGAGAAGACTATGGCTAACCGCGAGGCTAAGGGTATCAGGATAACTATGTCGGGCCGTTTGGGCGGTGCCGATATGAGCCGCGTGGAGACAGTTAAGAGCGGTCGCTTGCCTCTCCAGACTCTTCGCGCCGATATCGACTTCGCTCGCGAGAAGGCTCACTTGCCTTACGGCGACATCGGTATTAAGGTCTGGATCTATAAGGGCGAAATTTTTGAGAAGGCTAAGAAATAATCCATGCTTATCCCAAAGAAGGTAAAACACAGAAAGTGGCAGAGCGCCCGCAGGAACCTGAGCAAGGGCAAGGTTGAGGCTCGTGGTACTACGCTCGCTTTCGGCTCTTACGGTATAAAGTCTCTGGCTTACGCTCGTATCACTTCCAACCAGATCGAGTCTGCTAGGAAGGCGATGAGCCGCGCTATCAAGAAGACAGGCAAGATCTGGATCAGAATCTTCCCAGACAGACCTATCACCTCCAAGCCGCCGGAAGTTCCGATGGGTAAGGGCAAGGGCGATCCGGAAGGATACTGCTTTGAGGTTTACCCAGGCAGGGTACTTTTCGAGATTGATGGCGTTGATGAGGCAACTGCTCTTGAATCTTTGGCTAGGGCTTCCGACAAGCTGCCCGTTAAGACTAAGGTTGTAAGGAGAGCATAATACTTGATTTTATCTATGAAATCTGATATTAAGAACAAAACTAAGGATGAGTTGGAGGCGATGGTCAAGGATCAGCGCGAGGCCTTGAAGAACTTCCGCTTTGGCATCTCCGGCAGCCGAGTTAAGAATATTAAGGAGGCTCGGACTATCAAGAAGGAGATTGCAAGGGCTATGACTCTTTTAAGACAAAAGTAGTTAGATAAAGACTCACTATAAATAAGATGAAAGCTAAAACAGCCACAAATAATAAAATATTGAAGACCCTTGATGGGGTTGTTGTCTCTGACAAGATGCAGAAGACGGCTGTTGTACTGGTTGAGAGATTCGTTAAGCACCCTAAGTATCAGAAGTTCATCACCAAGACTAAGAAGTATAAGGCTCATGATGAGAACAATACAGCCAAGATTGGTGATAAGGTGACAATCCAATCATGCAGGCCGATGTCGAAGGATAAGTCTTTCATGATTATTTCCGTTAATGGTGCCAAATTAAAATAATTTTATGTTGCAGCCACGAGCATTATTAAAGATCGCAGACAATACTGGAGCCAAGATCGGACGTATTTTCAAGGTGATCGGCGGTTCTAAGCGCCGCTATGCCCGAATCGGCGATGTGGTTGTGCTTTCCGTCCAGGTTGCTGAACCTCGCAAGCAGGTGAAGAAGAAGGATGTTCTCTCGGCCCTCATTGTTCGCCAGAAGGCTCCTTTCCGCAGGAAGGACGGTACATATGTCCGTTTCGACGATAACGCTGCTGTCATTATTGATAGAGCCAAGAAGGAGCCGATGGGTGCTCGCATCTTCGGACCTATTCCACGCGAGATAGCAGAGCTCGGCTATCAGAAGATTGCATCTCTCGCACCGGAAATAATCTAAAAACCATGACCATCAAGAAAGGCGACAATGTAATAGTTCTCTCCGGTAAGGATAAGGGCAAGAAGTCCAAGGTTCTTAAGACATATCCTAAGACAGGCAAGCTGCTTCTTGAGGCGGTTAACATGACCAAGAGACATCAGAGACAGCGTCGAGAAGGAGAGAAGGGTCAGGTTGTTACTATCGCAATGCCAGTGAATGCTTCCAACGTAGCCCTCTTCTGCTCTAAGTGTGCGAAGGGTTCAAGATCTAAATATAAGACGGTTAGCGGTACGAAGATATTAGTTTGCACCAGGTGTGATTCCGAATTTAAATAATTATGAAGCCGATAAAAGAAAAATTAACCAAGGATACTGGCAGCCTTAAGAAGGCTCTCGGTATTGAGAATGTCATGGCCTTACCTAAGCTTGTTAAGGTTGTGGTCAGCACAGGCACCGGCTCTCTTAAGGATAAGAAGAAGAATGAGCTTATCGCCGATAGGTTAACTAAGATCACCGGCCAGAAAGTTTCCATCAGGGGTGCCAAGAAGTCTGTAGCCTCATTTAAGGTAAGGCAGGGCGATCCAGTTGGCTATATGGTCACCCTCCGTGGCGATCGCATGTATGGCTTCCTCGATAAGCTGATCAATGTAGCCATCCCGCGTGTCCGCGACTTCCGCGGTCTTGAGTTAAAGTCTATCGACAACATGGGTAACTATACAATTGGTCTGAAAGAGCACACAGTGTTCCCAGAGACTTCCGATGAGGATCTCCGCGACGTCTTCGGTATGGGTATTACTATTGCCACTACTGCTAAGAACAAGAAGGATGCGGAGGGTCTCCTACGATATATCGGCTTGCCGATCAAGAAGGCCTCTTAATTTTATCCCCACGCTCGTTTCTTTAATAACCCGGCATTCCGGGTTATTATTGTTTTATGCCCTATCAGCGGCTTAGTCGTCGTAACCTATTTTCCACCCTTATCTTATTTTCTCTTATCAATCTTTTTATATGCTACTCTGCTGCCATAGCTGCGTCGCAAGGTAGCAGCATGACTGTCACGCAGCAGGTTATCGATAACAGCACGTCTGGAGGCGGTGGATCAGGCGGGGGTGGGGGATCTGGTACTGGTGGATCTCCGACGCCGACACCTCCGCCACCCTCGCCTACACCAACTCCTACACCAACTCCAACCCCTACTCCCACCCCAACGCCGACTCCGCAGCCGACACCAACTCCTACCCCAACACCTACGCCGAGTCCCACTCCAGGTCCAACTCCTACACCCGGACCATCTCCCCAGGGCTCGGGTACCACAGGAGGGGCTACTGGCGGAACGGGAGGAACAGGCGGTGGAGGTGGCGGCTTTATCAACAATGTAAGTCAGGCCGTTAATAACGCGGGTCAGGCTATATCCAATGCTATACTCACAGGCGTTAATGGAGCTAAGGTTGTTGCCAGTCAGATAGTAGATGTCTCTAAGGCGGTAGTTAGTCAGACGAGCGTGATTGTTCAGAGTCCTGCTGGAAAAGTTGTCACTAAGGTTGTCGAGCCGATCGGTGTTATCTCCGGCGGCGTAGCGATAGGCTCGCAGGTTTTAGTTACCACGACGAGCGTTACATCTTTTTATGACCTATATCTTCTATTGATCAGAGTCGTTGCTCTTGTGCTCGGTATATTTAGGAAGAAGCGCAAACCTTGGGGCACAGTTTACGACTCGGTAACGAAACGTCCTCTTGATCCGGCTTATTTAACTATTGTTCAGGCTGGAAATGAAATATCCGATGCCATCACTGATCTTGATGGCCGTTTCGGCTTCTTCGTTCCGGCTGGCAAGTACTCTCTGACCGCCGGCAAGACTAATTATGAGTTCCCATCCAAGAAACTTGCCGGACAAGGAAGCGACGAACTTTACGAAAATGTTTATCACGGCGAAGAGGTTGAAAATAACGAAAGCGAGGTTGTCATGAGAAATATTACACTTGGTCAGGTTAGATTCTGTCGAAAAGATTTCGACAAGAATAAACAGTACCCCTTCCCGCTTTATTCAGAGAAGGAGCGTAAGTGGAAGCGGACTTTCGACTTCATCTACAAGATCGGCTTCGTCGGCTCTCTGCTCGGTGCAATATTCGATCCGAGCTACTTGAATTTCACTTTCGTGATATTCTATCTTGGCATCAATATTTATCAGATGTTCTTCATCGCTAAGCGTACTGCTGTCTCTCTGAAGTATGCGGATTCAAACGAGCCGATACCTTACTCGATCGTCAGGCTCTTTTCAGCCGAAGCTGGCAATGAAGTTAAGTCGGTTGTGACCGATCAGCTCGGACGCTTCTATCTCCTGGTTGGACCTGGAAAATATTATATGACCATTGACGCCAAGATGCCGGATGCCTCTTACAAGCGGGTCTACAAGTCCGAAGTGATGGATCTTAAAGACGGAATTGTGCCGCATGATATTATTGTCCCACCGGAGATCCCCACCGTATCGGCTCCGCCGCCGTCGGTACTTCCACCAGGACCGTCGACTCCGACCATTCCACCGGTTCCTCCGCCCGCTACGATTAACTCATCGTCCAATCTGCAAAATGCCTAAGAGGATTAGCTTTAAAATTTTTTTAGTCTTAGGTTTGTCGCTGGCATACTTCAACCCGGCTCTCCTTTTAGCTGCCGAAGTGCGGCGAGTTCCGGGCGTACCAATTAAGGGCGATATCCTGCTCTCTCCAGCTAAGGTGGAATTAAGCCTTAATCCAGGTGACGCAATAGTAAGATATGTCGATGTAGTGAATCGTACCGGCAAGCAGATGGTATTTCGGCTCGAGGTTGAGGACTTCTCATCTTCTCCTTTAAATGTTGTTGCTCTTGATAAAACCGTCGACGGCCTGAACAGCTCTCTGAAAAGATATATAAGCGTCGATGGTTCAGATTTCTTAATGGCGCAAGGGGAGCAGGCCCATATACCCGTTAAAATATCCCTGCCGAAACAGCTTCCGCCCGGCGGACTATATGCAGCTCTGCTTGTCTCTGCTATGCCGGTTAATAACCAAGCCGGTGCGGCTCGCGTGGTTACGCGCTTAGGCTCGCTCTTTTTTGTCAGGGTTAACGGCGAGGTTAAGCAGTCGGGTGCGCTTAAGTCAATTTCATTCGCCAATAATCAATTTAAGATCGACTTCGAGAATCAGGGCGACATCTACCTCGATCCCTATGGTCAGATCGAGATATACAATAGTGCGAGAGAGAAGATTGCCAAACTTACTATTGATCCCTGGTTTGTAATGCCTCGCGCCACGCGGACGCGCTACTTGCCCGTTACTAGTCTCTCGCCGGGCAGCTACACTGCTACTATTACATTGAACAGGGGATACGGCGGTATCACCGATAGCCAAGATGTAAATTTTAAATATGCTGCCGCGGCAGTGGGGGCTAATCCCATAAGCCTTTGGCCTTATGGGCTGTCTGTAATATTATTAATATTGCTCGGGTATAGGCTTTTCATATGAAGTATCTGAAAATTAATCGCTTTGCATATCTTATTCTTACTCTAGCTTTGCTTTTAAGTTATTCGCCTGCTAATGCTGACCCAGCACCAGTCGTCAACTATGTTGCCAGCAGCTCCAACTATCGCATCGGCGAGGATGCAGTCTTCTCTGGCGGCGTTATCTCTACCTCCACTAACTACACGGTCAACGACAGCATAACGTATATCAGCGGGACGACCAGCCAGAGCGCTTCATTCACGACTGTCGGCTCCACGCCGGTTATGGGCACCGCATTCATTGCGGTCTCAACACCGTCGAATGTCACCATGAGTCCGGCTATTAATACCTCAGGTGGCGGGACAGGCAACGGATCTGCCTCTTGGAATGTCACCACTGATAGTTCGGCCGGTTATACGCTCTCCATCAAATCAAGTACTGATCCGGCACTGACCACCTCAGGAGACTCCTTCGCAAACTATCTGACAGCGGTAAATGGAGTCCCTGACTACGATT
>CAYUNB010000045.1:0-7072 GCA_964446095.1 uncultured Candidatus Saccharibacteria bacterium | reverse complement strand
TGTACGTTTTTGATATAAATTATATGAATGATCTGCTTACTTATGCCTTTGCTTCTCCATATAGGATTCAAAATAGAAAGACAAATAAATCTTATAAAATAGAGCTTGCCAATGATGCTGATTACAGCAGCTATTATGGGCGCGATAGAGGTTCTGCTCTACTTAGACTAGAGCTTAGGGCCGGTGAATTCAAAGATTATCCCACGTTCAGGCTGTTATCAGAGTCTCAAGCTCTTGCCGCCTCTCTTATTGCTTTTATAAAGAGCAGAGAAGGCAAGCAAAATTCTCCTAGCCATGAGTCGGCGGAACTAGCACTTTTATGGCCTAAAATAAGGGCGGAGATAGAGGATTACCTAGCTAAATATGGCTTAGACCCGAATGATATTGATAATAGCTTCTATAAAAGAAGGGCAATTGAAGCGATGTTCAAACCAGGCTTTAAGGACGAGGCCCGCAAGATAGTATCTAAGTACGCTAAGATGGTACTGAAAGAGGTATTTCCTAAGAAAAACAACAATTTTAACTAGTTTAGGCTCTTTTTAGCCTTTTGCTATTGACTTAATTTTCGCTTTTGATAGTATGTGCTGTACGTGTAATTTACGCGTTTTCTCTTTAATAAATAGGAAATTATTAATAGTAAGCTAATTTAAATATATGGCTACATTCGATAGGTCCAAGCCACACGTTAACGTAGGTACAATCGGCCACGTTGACCATGGCAAGACCACATTAACCGCCGCTATCTTGAACGTCCTTAACCTCGCTGGTAAGGAGGTTCGTTTGAAGTCTGTCGATCAGATCGACAATGCCCCAGAGGAGAGGGAGCGCGGTATTACAATCGCCCTTTCCCACAACGAGTATTCGACCGATAAGAGGCACTATGCCCACATCGACGCTCCTGGCCACGCCGACTACATCAAGAACATGATCACTGGCGCGGCCCAGATGGACGGCGCTATCCTCGTTGTAGCCGCTACTGATGGCGTTATGCCTCAGACTCGCGAGCACATCTTGCTTGCTAAGCAGATTGGCGTTCCGAAGATCTTGGTCTTCTTAAACAAGGTTGACATGGTTGACGACCCAGAGCTCATCGACATCGTCGAGGAGGAGGTTCGCGATCTTTTGGCCAAGTATGACTTCGATAGGAACGCTCCTATCATCAGGGGTTCCGGCTTGAAGGCTCTCGAGGCTAAGTCTATCGATGATCCTTGGGCGCAGAAGGTTCTTGACCTCACTAAGGCTCTCGATGAGTACATCCCAACACCAGTTCGCGACACAGATAAGCCATTCTTGATGCCAGTAGAGGACGTATTCTCGATCGAAGGCCGAGGTACAGTAGTAACCGGCAGGATCGAAAGAGGTATGGTTAAGGTAGGCGACACTATCGAGATCGTTGGTCTCAAGGATACTGCTACCACTACTGTTACCGGCATTGAAATGTTCAACAAGTCCTTGGATCAGGGTATTGCTGGCGACAACGCTGGTATCTTGCTCCGCGGTACTAAGAAGGAGGATATCGATCGCGGTCAGGTGCTTGCTAAGGCCGGTTCTGTAACCCCTCACTCCGAGTTCGAGACAGAGGTCTACGTTCTCAAGAAGGAGGAAGGCGGCCGTCACACCCCATTCTTCAACGGCTACAAGCCACAGTTCTATATCAGAACTACTGATGTTACTGGCGAGGTCACTCTTCCAGCCGGCACAGAGATGGTTATGCCTGGCGATACTATCAAGGTCACCGTTAAGCTTATCGCTCCAGTAGCCTTGGAGGAGAAGCAGAGGTTCGCTATCCGAGAGGGCGGCAAGACCGTAGGCGCAGGCGTCGTAACTAAGATATTGAAATAAACCCAATGCCAGCCGAGAAATCAACAACTGCAAAGCCTAGGGCCAAGAAGGAGACAGCTCCTAAGGCCATTAAGGAAGCCTCATCCGACAAGATGAGGATGAGGGTCAGGGTCTCGGCTTACGAGCACAAGATCCTCGATGCTTCGGTCAGGCAGATCATGGACACCGCCAACCGCTATGATGCGGCTGTCGAGGGTCCGATCCCGCTTCCAACTGGCATCAAGAAGTATACTGTTAACAGGAGTTCCTTCATCGACAAGAATGCTCGCGAGCAGTTCGAGATGAGGATTCACAGGCGACTCATCGACATCGTCAATCCTTCGCCTAAGGTTATCGAGTCATTGACCAATTTAAGTCTTCCATCCGGCGTCAACGTCGACGTGAAGATGATGTAGTAGAAACGCAGATTCGGCGCATAACTTTGTCAGAAACTACGCTTGCTCCTCAATGTACTGCTAGTACATTGTCCTAGCAAGCCTCGTTTCTTCCTCGTTCTGCATCCGAATCTGCGTTTCTATATCTAGGTACTTTACTTTTTAAGAGATTTTTGGTAGATTGCTGAGACAATTTACTGTAAAAACATGAAATTTATTTTGGGCACAAAACTGAATATGACACAGGTCTTCGACGAGAACGGCAATGTCTGGCCTGTTACGCTGGTTTCCGCCGGCCCAGTTACCGTTACAGCATTGAAGAATAAGGAGAAGGATGGCTATGAGGCCGTCCAGATGGGCTTCGGCAAGAAGTCTCTGGACCGCACTAGCAAGGCTGTACGCGGCCATTTGGCTAAGAACTTGAAGGATAAGGCCTCTGGTTTCCAGTATCTCCGCGAGTGGAGGCCAGCTTCTGCAAGTTCGCTCAATATCGGCGACACTGTTGACCTCGGCGCCTTTGAGGCTGGCGAGTCGGTTACTGTCGCTGCTATCTCTAAGGGCAAGGGCTTCCAGAGCGTTATCAAGAGGCACGGCTTCAAGGGCGGTCCTCGTTCTCACGGCCAGAAGCACAGCGAGAGGGCTCCAGGCTCTATCGGCGGCGGTTTGAGGAACAAAGTTCCGAAGGGTATGAGAATGGCCGGCCGTATGGGCTCAGACAGGACTACCGTTAGGAACTTGAAGATCGTTCAGATCGATAAGGAGAATAACACCGTGGCTATCAGTGGCGCTATTCCAGGCCGCCGCGGCACTTTAGTCGAAATCTACAACTAATTTTAATTAATTTCCATGGAAGCCAAAGTATACAATAAAGATGGTAAGGAGGCAGGTTCGGTCGCACTTCCGGAGTCTATTTTCGGCTTGAAGTGGAATGCCGACTTGGTCAACCAGGTTGTGCTCTCTCTCGAGTCTTCTAAGCATAAGAACTGGGCTCATGCGAGAGACCGCGGCGATGTTCGCGGTGGCGGCAAGAAGCCATGGAAACAGAAGGGTACTGGCCGCGCACGACACGGCTCTACGCGCTCTCCAATCTGGGTAGGCGGCGGTGTTGCCCATGGTCCGACTAAGAACAAGGATTACAGCCGCAAGGTGAATAAGAATATGAAGAATAAGGCCCTCTTCACCGTTCTCTCGGCTAAGTACCGCGATGGCGAGCTTATCTTCGTCAACGATCTCGGCTTGGATGCTATCAAGACCAAGAATGCTGCAGCATTGCTTCAGAGCTTCGCTAAGGTGCCTGGTTACGAGAAGATGGCTTACAAGAAGGGCAGTCGTGCTCTCTTAGTCATCCCTAAGGCTGACGCTACTGTCACTAAGAGCTTCAGGAATATCCCTTCAGCTTTCGTCGATGAGGTTAGGAACTTGAACCCGATCGACGCCTTGAAGTACAAGTATGTAGCCGTAGTGGCTCCAGAGGAGAGCTTGAAGATCCTGTCGAGCCGCGTTAAGAAGACTGTTAAGTAATAAGCCATGTCTAAGCACTATACTAATTTAAACTCCGCTTCCGTCCTCTTGACCCGCCCTCGCATCACCGAGAAGGCCTCTTTCTTGACCGCCAAAGAGTCTCCAGTCTACACTTTCGAAGTGTCTGACAGAGCTAATAAGGCCACAGTCGCTAAGGCCATCAAGGAACTTTTCAAAGTAACTCCAGTTAAGGTTAACGTTATCAATACTAAGGCCAAGACCGTTTTCCGCCGCGGTAAGAAGGGTACAGTCAGTGGTATCAAGAAGGCGATGGTCTACCTCAAGAAAGGCGATAAGATCGACATCGTATAAGGTGAAAGTATAAGAATAAGGATATGAAATTCTACAGACCAACAAGCAAATCACGCAGGCAGATGAGCACCGTCACTTACCGGGGCGTCCTGACTGCATCTGAGCCTCATAAAGCTCTCACCTCTGGCGGCAAGCGCGACGTCGGCCGAGCGAGCCACGGTATGATCTCTGTTCGCCACAAGGGCGGCGGCCATAAGAGGATGTTCCGCCATGTTGACTTCGTTTATAATAAGCACAATATCCCAGCTAAGGTTGAGTCTGTAGAGTACGATCCAAACCGCTCATCGTTCATCTCGCTCGTTGTCTATGCTGATGGCGAGAGACGATATGTGATCACCCCTAAATCTTTCACCGCTGGCAGCACCTTCATCGTCTCCGAGAATGCTCCAGTTAAGGCTGGCAATAGACTTAAGCTGAAGAATATCCCGGTAGGTACATTTATTTACAATATCGAGCTCCACCCAGGTTCTGGCGCCAAGCTCGTCAGGTCAGCTGGCAACTATGCCGAGGTCTTGGGCAACGACCAGGGCTACTCGCTCGTGAAGATGCCTTCCACCGAGGTCAGAAAGATCGATGAGAACTGCTTCGCTTCTATCGGTTCTGTTTCCAACGAAGAGCAGATCTTGGTCAATATCGGCAAGGCTGGCCGCTCCCGTTGGCTCGGTATCCGCCCAACAGTCCGTGGTACTGCTATGAACCCTGTCGATCATCCATACGGCGGAGGCGAAGGACGCCAGGGCCGAGGCACCAAGAGGCCGAAGACCCGCACCGGTAAGATCACCGGCGGCCACAAGTCTCGTAGGGCCAACAAATATTCCGACATCTTCATAGTTACTAGGCGCCAGAAGAAGAGCAGGAAGAAGTAAAATATTTTAAAAAACACCCCGCTCGGGGTGTTTTTGTTTTCGACGCGAAGAAAGCCGGTAGACAGTGTTTTTATATATAAAAATAGCCCCGCGGGTGCGCGGGGCCTGTCGGTTCAATAGGTCTTAGCTAATGTTCGGAGGAGGTAGGCCAGTACCATCTTTGATGTTCTGACCGCCAGTCTTCACGTAGTCGTCAATGACCATATTGGCTCTGGAAAAGTTCGTGATGCTGAAAGCGATATCTAGCTTTACGAACTTCTTCATCATCTCCAGTGCGAAGGAGTGGCAGTTCAACTCTCCGTCGCGCAACATGCGCTGCAAGATCAGGAACTTGTAGATACCGACGCCTAGGATGCCTGCACGTTGCTCTGGGCTCGCTTTCTTCAGGCAGTCGGCATTCAGCTTGCAGTTCTCTTCGTTCCGAGTTTCGTATTCCCGGAGCTTGTTCTCGAGCTGTACCTGTCGGACGGGATCCTCTGGCAGCCTAGTTGCGTAGATATCCATTGCCATTTCTACCTCCCTTTAGTTCATCACGGGGACCTTCGGCAGGCCGGTGCCGCCTCGAAGGTTCTGACCGCCGTTCTTAGCGTACTCTTCGATCACTCCGCAGGACCTGCGGAAGTAGGGGAAGAAGTAATCGGTATCGAGCTCCTTCGGCATCCACTTCTTCATCTCCTTGGCCACGGCCCAGATATCGATCTTACCGTCGCGGAGCAGCCGCTCGAGGATGAAGACGCGGTATGGGTGTTGGCTGTACTCTTCCACCAGCACTTCCGGTGCCATGTATCCGATACTGCCCTTCAGTCTCTCGTGGGCGAAGAGGAGCCTCTCCCTGTATTCTTCGAGCTTTACCGCGAGCTGGGCCACGCGAGCCTGGTTGCCGGCGGGGAGAGTGATGTAGCGGCTCATGAAAGCAACCATGGACTTTTCCTCCTGTTATTACAATGTTTAGGGTCTATCTATGGATATTTTAGCATATGTAATCAATTTGTCAATATTATGCCTTGACTTAGTCACATCTGCATGGTAGTTTAAGCGTTAGTGTTCGGACGTTGAAATATAAGGGTAAGGAGGCAGAATGGCGACTTCTCCGAATGTTCATACGGTCGGCAACTTCTCATTTATCTCGCTTGGGCGGCCTGCAACTACGGGCCTCTACGCAGAGGCCTACCCCAGTGTCAGTGACTGTAACCATGAGACGGTCCTTGGGGCATTGGATTGTTTCGAAAAGGATAATACGGATAAAAAGATTCTATCTTTCCAGCTTGATAAGTTCTCTAGGCTGATCAATGGCCGGCACGAATATTTCGTAAGAGGCATCTACGTGCATCACGAACCTCTGATGATGGAAATCAGCAGAGGCTAAGGATAAGGAAGGCAATTAAGATGTCTGGAACAGATGATAACGAAGGGCCGGTATTCGGTACGTTTGGCAATGTACACAATGACGATCTTCCTGGTGGTGTTCGAGCCCCTGAACTAGACAGGGAGATTCAGCAACTCAAGAAGGATGTCTTGGACTCACAGGCCGTCGATCCAGCAAAGGAAGATGCTGAGCTTGAAGCTAAGCTCGAAAGGGCAATCAAGATTGCCAAAAAACAGAGAGATAAGCACAGCCTGAACTCCTTTAGTCATGGCTCTAGTCAAGATGGTATCATCAATGCCATTCTTGCTGCTGCCGTCCTCGCCAAGATGAAGTAGTTTCGTAGCCTCCGACGTCATGTCGGAGGGTTTTTGTTACCTAAATTCATCGTGGAGTGATATATTAGCTGTGAAGGCGGAGACCTTTTATCTCAACAAACTTTTTAATAAACATATGCCTCATAAGGCTTTCGATAAGAAGATCGTCATTTTCGGCGGAGCGTTCAACCCGCCGCATGTCGGTCATGCTGCCGTTATAGAGAATGTCATCCGCCTTTTCCCTTGCGACGAGGTCTGGATTTTACCTTCCGCCGATCGGCACGATAAGCAGATCTCGGTCCGGGGCGAGGATAGGATCAAGATGCTCGAGATTATGAGTAAAGAGTGCTTCTCCGATACGAAAATACCGATTATCGTCTCTGATAGTGAAATCAAACGCGGGATTATGACCAATACTCTCGATACTAAGCTTGAATTGGAGAATAAATCCCCTACCAAAACATTTTACTTGGTTTT
>CAYUNB010000044.1:0-7240 GCA_964446095.1 uncultured Candidatus Saccharibacteria bacterium | reverse complement strand
ACTTTGGCTTTATTTATAATTATAGCCAAAGACCAAGCTTGCTCGGCTCCGAAAGGGGCTTCGAGAGATACGCCACTCGCTTTATTTGTTTTTAAAATTTGATTTTCCATATATTAAATCACCTCTGGCGCTTCGGCATGACAGAGCTTCAGACCATTGGCCAGTACCTGAGCCACAGCTGCAGTTACGAGCAGCCTGTGCGGATAGACCAGCTTGCCATCTTCAAGCACCTTGGACCGCTCATAGTAGGTGTTATATTCGTTGGCTAGAGTTAAGAGGAAATTAGCCAGCGTAGCTGGATTATCAGTCATAGCTGAACGCAAAATTGTCGACGTGAACTGCCCTACCCGCTTAGCTAAAAGTACTTCATCATCAGTCAGGTCCTTATAATCCTCGCTGCCAACGATCACCTCCGCCGGATTGACACCCGACTTGCGGATAATGCTCCTCGCTCTAGCCAGCGAGTACATGATATACGCACCGCCCGACTCTTCGAAGGCCTTTATACTCTTCTCCGTGTCCCTGTCGAGCGAGATCGAGAATCGCTTATCCTGCTTGATATCGTTGAAGATGATCGAGCCGACGGCCAGCATATGGGCATTCCGATCCTTCTCGGCATTAGAGAGCGGGTGCTCTGGGTCGCTCCGCTCCTCATACTTAGACCGGAAATATTTTATCGATTTATCAATCAGATTCTCGACACTCTCTACACCCTCGCGGCTGGAGAGTTTATTCCCAGTCGAAGCGTCGAGATAGAAGCCGTGGGCCAAGTGCTTGAGGGCCACTTGGTGATTATGGTCGAGCTTCAACACACCGGCTGCCTCGAAGAGCTCCTTGAAATACTCGATCTGCTCTTCGGCCGTCTCGTAGACGAGCATCGAGGGGTGGAAGGTCTCCACTCGGTGCTCGATGCCAGCTAAATCGCGAACGGCGTAGAGCGTAGCACCGTTAGTCTTCTTCACCAAAAGGCGCTTATGGTGGCCGAGTATAACGAAGCAGGCGCCGATGTCGTCTCGCGTCTCACGTTCAAGCTGTTCGAAACGCGCCTCCGTCAGCTCCCCGGCCTCAAAGAGCCTTTTCAGGTGAGCAATCTCCCCCTCCGCCATGCTCTCGGTGAAGAGAACCACCTCGCCTGTCGAGAGTCGGTCTTCTACCAGCTCCAGTGCGCGCTTAGCGTAGAAACTCTCGCCGACAGTATAATCATGCTTGATGCCCATCACAGAGTAGAACTGGTCGAACTCTTCCAGACTCCACTGCCGCATCTTGGACCAGAGCTCGAATTCCACTGGTGAGCCAGCTTCGAGATTCTTGAAGCGTTGGTCGGCAGCAATCTTAAATTCATCGAACTTATCTTTAAATTCTGAATATGAGTTGAAATCACCATAGCAGAGGGCAAGCATTTGAGATTCTGCTTCTATAAGCTCGTTATACTGCCTTTCGTCAGCGTAAACCTTCTCGCCAAATCGAAACCTTTGATAGATTTCATAAAGCTCAGTATTCCTTGAATCTCGTCTAGGAAATTTATTTATCCACCTCTCATACCCCTCTATCAAATATCCCATCCCACCCCAATCGTTGATGTAGTTTAAGCGGTGCACCGTGTAGCCCGCAGCCTCGTAGAGATTGCAAAGCACCTCGCCGATGATCGTCGAGCGGATGTGACCGGCGTGCAAGTGCTTGGCAACGTTCGGGCTCGAGTAATCCACCACCACCGACTTTTTCTTAAAAGCATCAGACAAGCCGAACCTCTCACCCATCTTCACCCCCTGCCAGATATTATCGAAAAGGTAGTTATTATTTAAAAGTAAGTTGACGTAGATCCCCTTATGCTCGACACTGGCGATCTCCTTGCCCACTATCGTCTGCAGACCGGCGGCAATAAGCGGCACCACCTCCTTGACGTAGCCAGCCGCCCCTTTCTCTTTCAAAAGCGAGGGGATCTTAACAGCCAGATCAGCGCCGAACATCTGCCGGTCGATGAACTCGAGCTCGACATCGGAAATATTCGAAATATCGGCACAACAATCCACAATCCTCTGCCGCAGCTGATTCAAGAAATAGTGCTCGAAAGAGACATAGCCGGCCCGCTCGCGCGCCTCTTCAACCTCGGCCTTCTTCCTGACTATTCCAGCCTGGATCTCAGCATTAAATTTATCTAAAAGATTCTCGCCCATATGCCGGGAAGTATAACAAAAAAAGCCCGCGACATAAAGCCGCGGGACTGATTCTTAGATCTTCAAAGAGGCGATGAACTTTTTAGCGCCAAGCCTGGACCGAACCCTCATTCTGTCCAAGCGGCCATACTTTCCAAGTATGTCGTTAATGGTCATGAGCTTGATGCCAGCTTCGGCCAACTTCTCCCGATGAAACTTACAGAAGGCAGAGATCAAGCCATCCTTGATCACAGCAACCGGCTTCTGGGTATTGTAGTCATCGATATTCTGGTCCCGATCAATGGCAGCCCTACAGTCGGGGAAATTACAGTTTGCCTCTTGAAGTATCATTCTCGTATCGCACATCTGACACATCACTTCACCCCCAAGTAGTTCACACTACCCGTCTCTGGATCATAGACTGCGCCGACAACCTCAAGGCTCTTGTCGGCGACCAGCTTGCTCAAGATGAAGCGATTGTCTAGGAGCTCGTCGACAGTATTCTTGACGTTGTATTCAATAGCCTTCTGCCAGATCTTCTCCGGCGAAGACTCTTCTCTCTTAGCCAAAGTAATCGACTTGGAGATGACGGCATAGATGGCTGGTTGGTTGCCAAGGCCAGTCGGATTGTCCATCACCGACCTCACCACCGAGCAGCCCTTGTGGCCGAGCACGATCACTTTCTTAGCACCGTGGGTCACCGCATACTCGATACTCGCCACCTCGATGTGGTCCGGCTTCAAGTCACCGACTGCCACGACGTTACCCAGATTTCGCACCTGAAAGACGCGGCCAAGATCCTCATCGAAGAGCTTCCGCAGTCCAGGCATCGGCTCCGAACAGGCGAAGATGACAGTGTCGTAGAGATCAGCACTTGGTGCATCTTGAGTGTAGAGCGGATCGGCACAAACGGCGAAAAGGATGATGAACGAAGCCAGATACTTCACTCTTAACCTCCTTATTTCAAAGACCGCTACGGTTAAACCTTTCCGGATTATGCATTATTTTTTAAAATAATCAATACTTTGGGCAATAAACAGATAAATGATATAATTAAGGGATGTTAACAAGGCACAAATATAAAAATATCGACTGGATCGACCTTGAGTCTCCGACTGAAGCCGATATCGCGCCGGTCATGAGCGAATTCAACCTCCACCCGCTGCTCGCCGATGAACTCTTGCGTCCATCCGACCGCGCCCACGCCGACCCTTACGGCAAATATATCTACCTTATCTTCCACTTCCCCCACTACAAGCACTCCGGCAAGCGCGGCACGCTCGAAGTGGACTTCATCATCGGCAAGAACTTCATCATCACCTCCCATTACGAGCCAACGGACCTCTTCCTCGATGCAGCCAAGACCCTCGAGACTCGCTCAATAATCGATAAATTCGAGACCGAGCCGACCTCGGGCATCGTCTTCCACCACCTCATGAGAGGCCTCTATAGACATATTGAGCACGAGTTAGAGCACCTGACAGATGACCTGGCTTCAGCCGAGAAGGAGGTGTTCATCGGCAACGAAGACAAGATGGTTCTGGCGCTCTCAAGACTCAACAAAATCCTCATTGACTTCCGCCACCCGCTCAAGCTCCACCTCGAGATACTCGAATCGATGGACGAGAAAGAGGAGAAGATCTTCGGCAATGCTATCGGCCATTACACCGAGATGGTTATCGGCGAGTATAAGCGCGTCTGGGGCCGGCTGGAGAATAATCGCGAACTCTTAAATGACCTCCGCGACACCAACGACTCGCTCTTCTCCGCTAAGACCAACAGCATCATGAAGAATCTGACTATCATGTCCTTTCTCACTCTCCCGCTCACACTGATCACCGGCCTCTTCGGCATGAATACTACCGGTACGCCCATCGTGCAGGAACACAACGGCTTCTGGATAGTTTTAGGATTAATGGGTCTCACTATCGTTATAAATGTCCTGCTCTTCCGATATAACCGATGGATATAGAACCGAAATTAAAATTGTACAACACGCTGACCCGGCAGAAGGAGGGGTTCAAACCGCTCGATGGCTTAGTCGGCATGTATGCCTGCGGCCAAACAGTGTACGACAAGGCGACGATCGGCAACTTCCGCACTTACATCTTCGAAGATATTTTACAGCGCGTACTGAAATATAACGGCTACCGGGTGAAGTATGTGCAGAATATCACCGACGTCGGCCATCTCGTCGGCGACCGCGACATGGGCGAGGACAAGCTAGCCGTCAGCGCTGCTAAAAAAGGTGTCAACGCTTGGGACTTAGCCAGAACGCTTGAGAAGGAGTTCTTCGACGATTGTAAGAAGCTAAACATACTTCCGCCTGACATCTCCTGCCGAGCGACGGAGAATATCGAGGAGCAGATCAAGATGGTCGCACGACTAATTGAGAAGGGCTTTGGTTATCAGACTAAGGATGGCATCTACTTCGATACCGGCAAGCTAGCAGACTACGGCAAGCTCGCGCACTTGGGCGTAGCAGGAATGTAAGAGGTTGGGGAGGTTGAGATAAATCAAGAAAAAAGAGACGCGACAGACTTCGCTCTCTGGAAATCCTCACCGAAGGATGAGAAGCGCCAGATGGAGTGGGATTCGCCTTGGGGTGTCGGCTTCCCTGGCTGGCATATCGAATGTTCGGCTATGAGCATCAAGTATCTGGGCCAGCCCTTCGACATTCATGCCGGAGGCATCGACCATATCCCAGTTCACCATACCAATGAGATCGCCCAGAACGAGGCTCTGTACGAACACCCGACCGTCAAATACTGGCTACACGGCGGCTTCCTACAGATCGACGGCCGCCGCATGGGCAAGTCACTGGGCAATGCATACACCCTGCAAGATATTGTCGACCACGGCTTCGATCCTCTCGCCTACCGCTACCTAACCTTCACCGCCCACTACCGCCAAGAGCTCAACTTCACTTGGGAGGCGCTGCAAGCTGCGAACGTGAGCTATATTAAACTTCTACACGCTGCTACAGCAGAATATCCATTCTATGCAGATCTGAAGGGCGACTTTAATAATGAGTGGAATCAGAGATTCCTAGAAGCGATAGACGACGACCTGAATATGCCGAAAGCTTTATCGGTGGTATGGGAATTCTTAAAATCCACAAGGGATAATAAAGAGACTCTGGAAACATTAATAAAATTCGACGAAGTTTTAGGCTTCGGATTGAAAGAGAGGGTAGAGAAGGTGCATAAATTCATGCAGCGATCCGAGATAAAAAAAATAATTCAGGAAAGAAAGGAGGCCAGAGAAAATAAAGATTGGGCTAAAGCTGATGATTTACGAAATGAACTCAATAAAAAACTAGAAGGTCTGAATTACGAAATTAAAGATAACTAACGCTCAACTAAACAAAAGAAAAGCCGCCAGTGTTGCACTGGCGACATGGCCTTATAGCTAGATATTATTAGTCCCTGTTCCGAAGCTTGTTCATATCGGAGACGATACCCATGACATCTTCGTCCCTCGCTGCCGCAGCGAAAGTGCGCGCTTCGTCTTCGTTCAGGTTGTCGCCCTTTCCAAGCTTCACAAGTCCCTCAAGGAAATTGCCGATATTCGGCTTCTCCTTAACTTCCGGAAGCCTATTGCCCTGGCAGAAGGCCGCAATGAACCGGATGAAGCCGGGACCAGACTTCGGTGCCCGCTCGACTACCGCATCCCAAACCTTCAGATCGAGCGTTGTCAGGTGCTCGACGAAGAGGCGCATGCGAAGGAGGTGGATATCGAAGAAGGCTTGAGAGCCGTCCTGATGCCAATAGTCCGTCCGCGACACCATGCGGGCAGCATGAATAATCGTTTCGTGAAGAGTCAGCGACGGCCTGAGCGGGTAACCTTCCCAGGCCTTGTAGATCATCATACCTTCCGGCAGCGGCAAGCGATCCCAATCGCTGTACTCCTTGCCGCGAAAGAGCTTGACGTCGCTATAATTCTGCTTCGAACCCTTCACCTCGGCCATATTGATCGGTGACTTGTCAGTCAGAGAGCCAGAGAGATCGTCCTTGATGGCGATGAGCTTCTGCTCAAGCTGGCTAGCCAACTGACGAGCCTTCTTGTACTCACCGCGGCTCTTCAGCCGACGGATATGCTTGCGGAGACCCTTGGCAATGGGCTTGCGGACCCACCTCCACTTCTCCTTATTGCCGGCCAAGATGGCACGCGCCCTGTCAGGCTTAGCATCGAAGAAACTATCGGATTCGATAGGGTCAGGATAAAGAAGAATGCACTTCATCTTCTGATTATAGCCGCGAACCTTCATCGCTATGGCCTGGCCGAATCTCTCATCGTTATGAAAGTAGAAACGCACCTTACCGCCGTCTCTGTACTCGATGAAGGTCGGCTTGCCGCAGACCTCGCAGCGATGATTATGAGTCCTGATGCCTCTTCTATCGATATAAGAGAGGCAACTCCGGCATTTGCCCTTGCTCGAGAGAACCGTTTCGCCAAGACTGGCGTAGAAGTTGCCTTCTTGGGTGCTCTCGATCTCGTAGCCTTGCTTGCGGAGTACGCGAAAGAGCGGCTCGAGAGAACTCTCCTTCTTGACGTAGATGCCGCATTGAGGAATCAAGAACGTATCTTCCGGAAGGTCAGGAATGGTCTCATCCATGAGCGGATCTCGGTATGTCATCTTCTACCTCCTTGTCCTTACTCTATGCTGTCGACGAACGACTTTTCTGTTTATAATACTATAACTTTTTTACAATTGTGTCAATATCTATAGCAGAGGCTGGATGAGACGCACAATCTGCTCCATGAAGCGGTAATACCAGCCTTCGTAAGCAGGATTATGAGAAAAAGGCTTAGCTTCAGCCTTCCAAGCCTCAATAATATTTTTTAAATCCTTAACCATCGCCTCATCTTCGAAGGAGATCCCCGCTTCGGCATTGGTATCGAAGCTCCTGGCATCTATATTGTTGGAGCCAACCAGCCCGACGCGGTCATCCACTAAGATCGCCTTGGCGTGGATCATATCGCTGGTTGTATAAAATTTAATTCCGGAGCGATGTAGCTGAGAGATGAAAACGTGATTGGCGAAGCTGATAAATTCATTATCAGTATTTTGGGGGACGATTACT
>CAYUNB010000043.1:1205-7351 GCA_964446095.1 uncultured Candidatus Saccharibacteria bacterium | reverse complement strand
TGATTACCTCCCCAGTTAACTCCTCGGCCATTTTACCAAGACCCGTTTTAATCTTAATCAGGTTGACAAACTTTTGTAGTTCTCCTGAGGTGTCATATTTTTTACCGAGAGGCTCGAGAGCAATCACGCAGTGTGTAGACTCGCCATTAATATTTTGGAAAACCCGTCCTATCTCGAACATTCTAACCTGGTCAACACCGAGAAGATCCTTATTATGAATGTTAAGCGTAAGACGTCTTCGCATATCTTCAGCCAGCTCTGTCCTTATATATTTTTTATCTTCCGAAAGAGGATTGCGCAGCTCTATCGCCTCAGGAGCATTTTCCGCCACGAGTGAATAGTTATAAACCTCCGAAAAGCCCTCCGCCACGAGAATATCTCTGATTGCTTCCGTATAATAGAGCATCTTATCAACCGGGCCGGGCGGAATGACCTCAAGCGGCTTGGAGGGAATCTTCTCATAGCCGTATACGCGGCCAAGCTCCTCGATCATATCCTCTTTCACGCCCCCGCTGTAGGGACCGTGGAGATTGATGAGGTCAAGCCGGATATTCGGAACCAAGACATTGTAATGTTCTCCGTTCTTTTCCCAGTCGAATCCAGCATAGCGCTTGAAGCGACCAAGCAGCTCCTCGACAACCTCCTTATTCATTCGTATACCAAGCACCTTCTCGATATCTGACAAGTCGAAAGAAATCTGTTCAATGCCTCGAGGATTGGGAAATATGTCAGTTAGCGCGCCGACCTCAGTCAAGTCGCTGCCAGCAAGCTCTATGATGAAGCGAGTCAACTCTTCCATACCGAGCTCCGCGACTTCTGGAGCTATCTCATGCTCAAAGCGGAAAGAAGCATCGGTCCGGATACCTGTCTTCTGCGAGGTGCGGCGGATAGGCGCGGCCTGGAAGTTAGCAGCCTCGATAATTATATTTTTAGTCTCGGCAGTCGTAGCGGCCTTAGTGCCGCCCTTGATACCGGCGAGCGCCAAGGCATCGTGGTCATCGGCGATGACAAGCATCGAAGGATCGAGCTCGAGAACCTTGCCGTCGAGTGTCGTCATCTTCTCCCCTGCTTTAGCCGCGCGGACATTGATGCCGCCGATCACCTTGTCAGCATCGAAGACGTGCAGCGGTTGGCCTGTCTGGAACATCACATAGTTGGCCAAGTCTACTATGTTATTGATCGAACGCTGATCGATGGCAACAAGGCGCTGCTTAAGCCAGAGCGGCGATTCGGCAACCTTAATATTCTTAACCAGCCTGCCCATGTAGCGAGGACACAAGACACCGTCGGCGATATTGACCGACAAACGAGGAAGATCGTGAGAGATGGGGTACTCCTCGCGTGCGCCCTCCTTAAGCGGCAAGTCGAAGAGTACGGCGAGCTCGCGTGCCAAGCCTAGATGGCTGTTGCAGTCGTGAGCGCGGTTCGGCAAGATCTTGATGTCGAAGAGATAGTCCTTAGCTCCGAGAGCATCAACCTCATCGACAGACTCAACCTCGAAGGCGTGCATGACGACCCTCTCCTTGACCTCCTCGGGATCAGGAAGCTTATGTTCGAAATTATCCTGCAGCCAGTTGTAAGAAGCTTTCATCTTTTAAAATTGGTTAACGAAACGCAAATCGCCCGAGTACAGATGTCTGATATCTTCAATACCGTACTTAATCATCACCATACGGTCGAAGCCCAAGCCGAAGGCGAAGCCGCGGTATTCATTCGGATCGACTCCGCCGGCATGGAGGACCGATGGGTGCACCATACCTGCCCCGCCCATCTCTATCCAGCCTGTCTTCTTACAGGTCGTACAACCGAGACCCTTGCACTTGAAGCAGGTGAGGTCGATCTCGAAGCCTGGCTCGACGAAGGGGAAGAAGCTCGGCCTGATGCGAAGCTTGGTTCCCTCTCCTGTCAGCTTCTGGAAGACAGCCTCAAGCATACCCTTCATATTGGCGACGCTTGAAGCCTTATCGACAACCAGACACTCAAGCTGGTAGAACTGGGCCTCGTGAGTGGCATCTGTCGCCTCGGAGCGAAAGACGCGGCCGAAGTAGACTGCTCGTATCGGCGGTAGGGGCTGACCGGCACTCCTCTTCACCATCTCTTCCAGATAACGCACTTGAGTATTAGAGACGTGCGTACGGAGTATATAGCCCGGCTTATCTTTAATCCAGAAGGTATCCTGCATATCGCGAGCGGGGTGATCCTTAGGGAAGTTGAGGGTGTCGAAGTTATACTTCTCCGACTCAAGCTCCGGCGACTCGACATATGTAAAGCCGAGATCAAGAAATATTTTGATCATCTGCCGGGAGAGTATAGTGATCGGGTGCAAGTGGCCGACCTCCTTTTTATTTTCAGAATCCATTATCTTAAAAGTATATAAAAAATTCGAGATTACGCAATATAAAACCCTGCTCTGATGCAGGGTACGAAATTAGACGCTGGCGGTAGCCTTGATCCAGCGTTCGAGGGCGCTGAAAAGACTCTGTTCGGTATCGCTCAACTGATGGCCCTCTGCCTTCTTCATATGCAGCATAGCGAAGATTTCGGGAACCATGTCGTAGATGTCGGCGAGCGATCGGCCTTCAAACAGTTTGATAAGTTCATGCATATCTTCGACAGTGGGCAGGTCAGTCGGCACCGGTTCGGGCTTAAGAGGCATGCCGCCCAAAAGAGCCATCATGCGTCGAGCCAGAACTTCGTCGTTATAGAAAGGACCGCAATCAATCAACTCCGCCTGGGGCGGCAAGAGATCGAGATTCTTCACGTCATGCTTGATCTGGAAAGCGTGTCGACAGCCATCACAGAGCATAACCGGGTGTCCGCAGTCGCAAGTAAGGCCAGGTATCAGTCTGATCGTGCCGCTCTGGCACGTAGAACAGTTCATTATGAATCACCTCCTCTTTTGCAAAAAACAAACCTAGTTCCAGGCTAGCATAATGAGTATGTATAGTAAACTTGGAGCCACTTCTCGGACTCGAACCGAGGACCCACGCTTTACAAAAGCGTTGCTCTACCAACTGAGCTAAAGTGGCAATATCTTATGTTTGCGGCTTGTATTTATCTCCCGTTATGTCTCTTATGAAGATAGACGTTTTACCAGAATTTTTCAAGACCTTGCGACCCTGGATAAAGTTGTAGAAGTTCAGAAGCTCTTCTGCAAACCAGGAGCTTAATCTATATAGTCTTGAAACAATATAGGAGATGAACTGATGGAAATGCGGACGGAACTGAGAATAAACACCTCTAATGAAAGCAGTAATTCTCTTTCTAGCAATACGGAAGAAATCGAAAATAAAGTTGCTATGAGCATATCGGCCAGCCTCCTCGACATGAGGAGCCATCTCGTCGATGCGGCGCCAGAGCATGAAGCCGGCTCCGCCCAAAGACAAAATTGCCAATATGATTAAATAGATCATTATTTATCGAGCAACGAAAAGCGCACGAACTTGCCCACCTCGATCTTCTCGCCGAACTTCTGGATATAGTTATTTATGAGAGCTGCAATAGTCTCATCAGGATTCTTAACGAACGCCTGCGATAAGAGAGTTCTCTCCTCTAAATAAGCATCGATCTTGCCCTGGAGGACCTTCCTCTTGATGTCGTCTGGCTTATTCATCTCGAGAACCTCCTTCTCGAACATCCGTTTGGTATCCTCTTTAACCTCGTCGCTTATCTTGTCATAACTCAAGTAGACCGGATTAGCAGCCGTGATGTGCATGGCGATGTCGTAGGCCAGGGCCTTGAACTCGTCGTTACGAGCCACGAAGTCGGTCTCGCAATAGAGCTCAACGAGCGCACCGACAGTGCCGTTGCCGTGCACGTAAGCCTGTATCACACCGGCTCCGAGGGTCCTTTCGGACTTCTTGGCGGCGACCTCTATACCCTTCTTCTTAAGATAGACCAGAGCTCCATCTATATCGCCGTCAGACTGCTCGAGAGCCTGCTTGCACTGCATCATTGAGATGCCCGTCATATCCCTTAATTTCTTAAGTTGTTCGGTTGTAACCATAGCTATAATATTATACTAAAAATTAGGCGACAGGGGTAGAGAGGTTTGGAGAGACAGGGCTATTGACCACCTTGGCGTTCCTGTAAGCCTCGACGATCTTGTCGAGGAAGAAACGAATGCTCTCGGCAGCAGAGTCGTTGGCAACGATCGGGTAGTCTATCATGCTGATGTCGCAGTCGGAGCCGGAGAGACTGATGACAGGGATGCCGGCCTTCCGAGCTTCAGCCACGGCGATCTCCTCCTTGTTAGAATCAACGACGAAGATGGCGCCAGGAAGCCTCTTGACCTTCATGATGCCCCAGAACCTCTTGGTAAGGTCGTCGATCTCCTTATCGAGAAGGGTGCGCTCTTTCTTAGTATAAATATCAAGCTGGCCGGACTCCTTCTTGCTCATCAGGTCCTCCAAGCGGGCGATCCTCTTCCTGATCTCGGCGAAGTTGGTGAGAGTGCCGCCGATCCAACGGTTAGCGACGTAAGGCATGTCGAGCTTGGCGGCAGCATCCATGACAGGCTTCTGCGCCTCCTTCTTATTGCCAACGAAGATGATCTGCTTGCCTTCGCGGGAGAGCGACTCGACGAATTGTAAAACGCGAGCGAGCATATCGACAGTCTTATCGAGGTCGATAATGTCCATCCTATTCTTAGAGCCGAAGATATAAGGCTTCATGGTCGGGTGGCGTCGTGTCCTGGAGTAGCCGAAATGGCCGCCAACCCTGAACATCTCTTCTACCGTTGTCTTATTATCCTTTTGCATACGTTCAAAGAGTCTACCAGAAGCTGACATAAAAGGCAAGAGGGTATATTTTAAGGCTTATTTCTCGATCACCCCGCCGCTTGGGTTGTTCATTATGAGCTGGATATTAGCCCTATTGGAGAGACCGCCGCCATCACCCTTGATATTTATAGAGTAGTTCTTACTCGATGGTAACGACTGTGTTGAACTCTGATTCTTAGTGAGCTTCAGCCTCATCCAGGCCGTTCCATAATCGACACCATTAGTCTGAGATAGAGGAATCGTAGAGCATGGGGCATCAGCGGTGCACGGCTTGGTGCTGTCATCCTGCCAGAACTGCGGCTCGACAGTTAAAGAATCGCCGCTCTTAATATCACCAGCAGGACCAGTTATATTGTCAAAGCTGATCGTGACAGTTCCAGTGAAGCCGCCAATCGGCTTCACGCTTATCTTCGCATCCGGGGTGGTTATCGATCTTATGCTCCTGATGAACTCGGTGTTAACGGTTGTCGGATCAGAACTGACTATAAAGCTCTTATCGCCGACGGTGTAGCAGAGACCATCGGTACCGGCTGGGCATGTCATGCCCACAGTAGCGTCGCAGTGGCCAGCTCCATCAACCTGAACGTCGCTATACCAGGGTCCAGGCGTTAGATATTTAATTTTAAAGCTCTGACTACTCAGCGAGCCAGAAATAAGACTGTAGTCAGTATTCAGGACCGCATTGACTGGTGGATTACCCTTCTTTAAACTCCAGACATAACTTGATCCGGCCGGATTAGCTGTAACATTCCAAGTTATATCCGTATTAATGACTGGATATTGACTCGGTGTACAGCTGATGCCTGTCTTATTCTCTCCGCAAGTAGGATCCGAGCCACACAGCTTGACGATGGTGTCGCAACGGCCGCCCTGGTCCGGGCTGGTCTCGTCGCCATTCTGCAGACCATCAAAACAGTTGCCATCGCCATTCCCGATGTTCGGATCGAAAGTTATCCAGCCAGGCGACTGCGGAGAAACGTTACCAAGTGCGCCACCATCTTCAAAGCCGCCGCCCCAAGCGAAACCGCCGAACTTGTTGTTGCTCGTGTGAAGGATAATCCCATACTTACCAGCACCAGTTGTATCACTCAAACTGATCCAGCCATCCCAGCCGCCGCGATCAAGAGGCCCCTTAAGCGAGCCGCTGCAGCCTTGATCGAAGACGGAACATGCCCGGGCAAAACCTTTCATAATAAGTTGGCCGGAGTTATTGGAAACGATGATCGGGCTTCCCCCCCCGGTCGAAGGATAGTTAGAAGTCTGCGGGTCGTTCTTGGTGCACACCTGCTTTCACGTATTATGAAGTGTAATGTTACCGGACGCCAACGTGAACACACCGACATTTTTATCCAATTCGTAGCCGAA
>CAYUNB010000043.1:0-1195 GCA_964446095.1 uncultured Candidatus Saccharibacteria bacterium | reverse complement strand
TTTGCTATACCAGGGGTAGACGGAAAGAACGCATCCGTTGCCAGGATCGTAAGTGACAGCATAGCGCGGATTAGGCACACCTTCATTGAAGCTGATCCAGCCGATGTTGCTAGACCAGGCGTAGCCGGAGAGATACTGAATCGTAGTTGAGTCAGCAGCGACAAGTCGAGCGAAGTCCTTCCGAAAGACAAAACCCGCAACTACTAGGAAAAACAGCAGAAGAAGTGAGAGGTACCTTTTCCCGTCGAACATATTAAAATTATAGGCCATACAACAGCAAACCCCAACGTTGCTTATCCACATAAATTAAAAGCCCCGCTTGGCGGGGCTAGTATTTATTATGTCAGCAGCTTTTGATTGTTACCTCTAGCGTTGATTTTCTCGATCCGTTTCTCCAGAGCCGCTCTTTCTCTTACCCTCAACTCTTCAAGCCAGGAGGATACAGTATAGGTCTTGGGTGCCCTGTACAACTTGATCTCATCACGCTGATAATCGGCGTAGCACAGAACTTGAGTGATCTTCTTATCCAAGCCCGTCTTACTAAGCCGATCAAGCGCTTCCTTAACCGTCTCTTCGTGGCCAAACCAAGAAAAGTAGGGATAGGTACATTCGCCAATCTTCTTGCCCTCATCATCGAGAAAGTAGACACCCTGATGATACTGAGGACCGAACCCACTGCAAGCGAATAAACCGAGAATGTCTGAATTCACCTCTTTGATCTCTACCTGACTGATCTGCTCAGGCTTAATGATTTCTGCCATATGAGGAAACATTTCGTACACAACGCGGACAGAAAGATTGCCTCTAGTTGACATATTCCTCCTTCAAATCAAGGTACCTTGGCCAATTACTAATTAAAAAATCTACCAGTCTATTGGCCTATTGTCAATAGTATTGTAAAAAAATTATTCCTCCGACTCTCCTTCGCCCATCGTCCCCTTCTCGGCGGCTTCGGTAAGGGCGTCGAGGATCGGGTCGAGGCCGCCGGCCAGAATCTTCTCGATATTGTGCCAGGACTGCTTGATCCGGTGGTCGGTGATGCGGTCTTGAAGGACATTATAGGTGCGGATCTTCTCGGAGCGGTCGCCGGTGCCGATCTGCCCCTTCCTCTCGGCCGAGAGTTTCTTCGCCTCCTTCTCCTCTTCGATCTGCGCGAGCTTGGCAGCTAAGATGCTCATCGCCTTCTCGCGGTTCT
>CAYUNB010000042.1:0-7585 GCA_964446095.1 uncultured Candidatus Saccharibacteria bacterium | reverse complement strand
CGATCTCTTCCCGAACAGTCGGAGTAGTGATCGCGGAACCATCGAGATAGATACCGATAGTCTTACCGATGTTAGCCTTGGTCATGTCGGCGAAGAGCTTCGCACCGGCGTCATTGAAAGTAAGAGAGACGGAAGGAGTAAAAGAGTTAGACTGGAACTCGAGAGTCGCCTTCTGCAGATAGCTTCCTGTCAAAGGAGTATCAATGTAGTACGGATCCTGCTGAAGAATTGACAGGTCGACATCCTTAGGCAAAGACTGCTTATTCTTCAGGGCATCGCTTAATCTATTCCTCGCATCGAGAAGCTTCTGCTTGTCAGCTTCCGGCCTCTCGGTCTTGAACTCGAGTACAGGCGTAGCACCGATTACAGACACAGCCTGAGATACATCCGTCACACCAGGCAGCTCGACGATCAGGCGATGTTCAGAATTGCCAGCTATCGTCGAACCCTCTTCGAGCTGGACGATCGGTTCAGAAACACCGAAGAGATTAACCCTTCTCTCGATTACATCGCGAAGCGACGACATCGAGTCACTAATTGTATCAGAAGAGATCTTCGAGGTATCAGCCCTGTAGACGAGGTGTGTGCCGCCCTTAAGGTCGAGACCCAGCTTGAAGCCCCAGCCATTCCAGAATGAGTCTTTATTATCTTTATTCAACTCTGTAGCGTAGTTGAAATATCCGAGGGAAATTCCTAATAAAATGAAAATTATCGCCAAAATCCTAGTTTTATTCATATCGGACTATTATATTCATCTGAGGATAAAAAACAACCCCACCATATTGGCGGGGTTTAAGTCTAAGAATCGATATTCTGTGTCCGCACGCGATAATCTATCTCCCTTATTACTTCAGGATCGAAATCTGAAGGCACTTCGTAATCGACAGTGCACCGCATAAAATCGGAGCCCAATAACTTGCAATGAACTGTCTGTGACAGCTTAGCTTGAAGCTGTTCTGCTAATCCCCGCATCACATCCGGATTCCAGACATCATGATCAACAGAGAGCCAGGCGAAGTCGACGCGGATGCGCTTGGTCATTATCGCCTCCTGGCTAAAGCCTCGTCGCGCTCAGCTTCAATAAACTTACGAACCGGACCCTCCGGCAGACCAGAGATTAGCTGATCGGCCTTGTCGGTATCGGGATATTCCCTTACCAGATCGAGAACAGAAGCTTGGTAGTCATTGAGTTTCATCTTCTACCTCCCCTTTGACAACGAACTAAATTTGATATCTTATATCACTTTTTAGCACTGTTAGCAAGAATTACCAGATTCTTGAAGAGCATTGCCACAGTAATGGGGCCGACGCCGCCAGGGACAGGAGAGAAGAGCTTAGTCTTATCTGCAACGCCATGGTCGACATCGCCGACGATCTTACCAGATACATCCGAAGTCGCGGCGTCGACAACCACACTTCCCTCTTTAATCATCTCTGGTTTGATAAGCCCAGGTACCCCAGCTCCGGCAATGATGATGTCGGCCTTCTTGATAAAAGGCTCGACATCTCCAGTATCGCGGCCTAAGAGTTCCACAGAGGCACCTTGGCTTGCTAGCCACTTAGCCACTGGCCGACCGACGAGCTTACCGCGGCCTACGACTACTGCGTGCATACCACGCAGATCCTTAAAGCCGCTCCGCTCGAATATCTCCTTCACTGCACCAGCTACCGGTGGCAAGATCTTCGACTGTCCTTCTAAAAAAGCCTTATAGGAATATTCTGAAAGCAGGTCGACATCCTTATCAGCAGGAATAGAGTTTAGCGCCATAATGCTATCGATCTGCTTCGGCAGAGGCAGCTGAACGATGAGCCCAGAATGTTCCCGTGCAACCGTCTTGATCTCTTCGATGAGCTCACTCGTGAAGATCTCCGAACTGTATTTGAAGACCTCTACGCGCACTCCGATCTCCTCGCCAAACTTTTTCTTCTTCTCGACATACTTAGCCGAGACAGGATCGTCACCGACCCAGATGATAGCGAGCGAAAGGCCATGAGCCTTCGCGCGCAGCTCCTCCTTAATCTCATCTCGTATCTTCTTGCCGTCTACCATCATCTTCGAAGCACCTCGTCGATCTTCTTAGCAATCTTGACCATGTCAGCCTCCTTCTTGCCTCTGGTCGTCTCGGCTGCTGTGCCTAGCCGTATACCGGACGGGTCCATCGGACTCCTTGTGTCGTAAGGTATAGTGTTCATATTGACGATGATCCCGGCCTTCTCAAGCTTGGTACTCGCCTCTTTGCCAGAGATGCCCTTTCCCGACTGCCAAGTGTCGACAAGTATCAAGTGCGAATCGGTGCCGCCGGAGATGACGCGCCAGCCCCGCTTCCCAAGTTCTGCAGAAAGTACCTTAGCATTCTTAATAACCTGCTTGGCATAAGCCTTGAAGGCTGGGCTCTTAGCCTCTTTGAGAGTCACGGCCACTGCGGCGATCTGATTCAAGTGCGGACCGCCCTGCATACCGGGGAAAACTGCCTTATCAATCTTCGCCGGTAGACCCCGCTCATCTATCTTAGAGAAGATCATAGCCGACCTCGGACCGCGGAGAGTCTTGTGCACTGTCGTCGTAACGACGTCGGCATATTCGAAAGGCATCGGGTAAACTCCGCCAGCTACCAGCCCGGCAAAGTGCGACATATCAACCATGAGCAACGCGCCGAAAGCATCAGCAACTTCGCGAAACTTCTTGAAGTCGATGATGCACGGATAAGCTGTGTAGCCAGCGACAATAAGCTTCGGCTTCTCCTTCAGTGCCAGTTCGCGGAGATGATCGTAATTTAAAACCTCCGTCTCCTTATCAACTTGATAGCCGACCTGCTTCCAGATCTTGCCGGTGATCGAGACCTTGTGTCCGTGAGTTAGGTGCCCGCCGTGTGCAAGCTCCATACCCATAATTTTTTCTCCAGGAGCTACGAGCGCTAAGTAGACCGCCACATTAGCCGGCGAGCCAGAAAGTGGCTGGACATTAACTGACCACTTATCCTTCTTCAATTTGAAAAGATCGAGCGCACGCTGGCGAGCCAGCTCCTCCACCTTGTCAGAAATCTGATTGCCGCCGTAATATCTGGCCCCAGGATACCCCTCGGCATATTTATTGGTCAAGACGGAGCCAAGCGCCTCGAGCACGTCCTTAGAGACATAGTTCTCGGAGGCGATCAGATTGATCACCTTCTTCTGACGAGCCACCTCATCCTTTATTAATTTCCCTATTTGTTTATCTTGCATTGATGTTTTGTTTAAGTTGTAAATTAAAAATAACTGTCTAGATCGGCAAATTTATTTTTAATTTAAAGCCTAAACCATGGTGACCAATATAACACAAACCAGGCTTTTTGGTAATAAAAAAATCCCGTACTATACGGGATTTAGAAAGTTAGACCGCACCTTTCAAAACAAGGGTCATCTGCAGGGTTCTTAGTTTCTTTTCGAACTCTTCGCAGGCTGCGCGACAATCGTCGCAATTGCAATTTTCCTTTACACACCGCGAGAGCTCCAGCCCGTCAACTAGTTTCGTAAGCTCTTCAAGGACAGGCCTAAGGGTGTCAATCAATTTAAGCATCGGATGCTGACACTCATGCTTGTTCTCGGCCATCAACTACCACCCCCTTTTCTTCTTGTGAAGGAAATTCATCTTCGGGATCACCGATACCGCCAGCGCCGCCGGCCAAAGGTCCACCGAAGAAATATCCTCCGCAGAGCACGCTATATACACCGAATGGGATATAGCATAGGAAAAAGCATAAAGCGTAGATAATTCCCCAAACCATTCTTAGAAACTTAATAATTCTTGGCTCATTCTGCCTACGGAGCTCGTCTTCGCGGCGTTGTTTCCAATACTCATCGAAGCTCACCTGCTCACTCACCTTAGGCACTGGAGCATTCTTCGGATAGAGTCGCTTGAATAGCTGCATCACTTGCCCTCTTTCTTTTCGAGGCCATCTTCATTCTGCTTCGGGGGTTCTAAACAGATCGCAAAACTGTCGTGCTCAACGACGTTGTTGCCGTAGCGCACGATCTTAATCTTGGGCTTCTTCTTAGCCATTCTTGCCAGATCCCCCATCATCAGAAAAGAACAAAACAGGAAAGCTATCGTGAGCAAAGGCATTACTACCTATACGTCTAAAATTGAGACGATCGCGTGGCCGGAGCAGTACGCGAAGATATTTCGATCTGACCCTGCCTAACTTGCGGAAGAGACGCTCGAAGCGCTTCTTGCAGAGTTTGCAGTTTTTATGCTGTAAGATCTCCTTGTCATGAGCCGCAAGGAAATCTGCAGTTTCCAGAAGAAGCTTGAACACGATCTCGGAAAATTTCTTCGCCGGGTGCAAATACTTCCGTCTAGCCATCCAACCCTCCTTTTCAACGATCAAAAACCAACCTAGAAAATAACACTTTTAATTGAGAGAGTCAACTTCATTCTCGACTGCTTCCGCATATCTACCCTCCTCCTTCTCGAGGGCATCGCGCGAAGTGTAGCTGTATTCGAAACCGTATTTCTTAGTAATCTTAGCTCCATCGACAGGTATCGGGTAGCAGAAGAAACGCCAGCCGCCGCGGGAGGTCGGGATCTTACCGCCAGAGAGATTCCAAGCCAGGAAGAAAGCGAAACGGATTAAGGCCGGCGGGATATATATAACGCTCTTGCCGAAGAGCTTGGCCATATCAGCGGCTAAGATGTAATCGTTTGGCGATAATATGAAAACTTCATAGCCGACTCCGAAGCGCTCACCGCCAAAGGTGAACATAGCCACAGCATCAGTAATATCATCTTCGTGGACATACTGCCGGCACCACTCACGGCTGCCAGCCGGTATGAAGGGCAGGACATTTTTCAAAATATTAAGCAGACCAACCTTCTTACTCTCCATCCCCCGTCCGCGCGGACCAGTGATGGAAGATGGACGAAGAATAACCACCTGCTTAGTCTTATCGCTCTTCTCATACATCTCGCGGAGCTCCTCTTCAACCAGTCTCTTCTGCAGGCCATAGAGTGACTCATCTTCGCGAAGCGGATCGGCTTCAGTAAATCGCCTCTCTAAAGTGTTATCTTCATAAGCACCGTAACTTGAGATAGTGCTAAAGTGGACAAGCTTCTTAACGAAAGCGTTCTTGAAGCAGAATTCGAAAAGCGCTCGAGAGCTCTCAATATTGAGGCGTTCCTGTAGAGTCTCCTCGCCGTAGAGCTCCTTGATCTGCCAGGCACAATGTATAACCACTTCCGGCTTGTTGATAAGGGCCGGAATCTTCCAGATGCCGTCGGCAAGATTAGCCGTGATCCAGATGATCTTCTTATTATCTTTGAGAATTTCAGGCATCGTATGCATGTCGATGGCTATAATCTTCTCCAGTTCTGGACTCTTAGAGAATTGGTGGCAGAGCATAGCGCCGACGTAGCCCGCCGCGCCAGTGATCATTATTACTTTTGGGGAAGTGTTCTTCATACCTTATAACCCTGCGCGGGAAAGCAAAGTCTTAACAGTTTTCAATGCAATCTGCATATCGAGGACGAAGGAGCGGTTCTTAAGATAGTAGAAGTCGTACGCTAAGCGCTCGCGCGTCTCCTCGACAGACTGCGGGGGCAGCTCTTGGTGGATCTGCGCCCAGCCAGAGAGTCCGGGTTTAATGAGATTACGCATCATATAGTATGGCAGCTCAGAACGAAGCTTATAGCCTAAGTCGGCGATGTCTGGTCGAGGTCCGATAAGCGAGAGGTCGCCGCGGAGCACATTGAGAAGCTGCGGCAGCTCGTCTATCCTCGACTTACGCAAGAACTTGCCGACGCGAGTGATGCGCTCGTCGTCCTTAGTCACCCACTGGCCGGCGTCGCTTCGCTTCATGCTTCGAAACTTCACAATCTTAGTAATCTTATTGCCCTGGCCGATCCTGTCTTGAGCAATGAATACATCTCCGCCGTCGTCGAGCTTGACCGCCAGCCAGACGAAAGGATAAAAGATGAGAGAGATTAGGCCGATGATGAGTGCGGCAGAGATATCCATAGCCCGCTTCAAGAAGTCATAGATGAATGTGCGCTGGCGAGAGACGTTCTTCAGGAACCAGAGATCATTCAGGCTGCTCAGAGCAACCTTATCAAAAATATCTTCATAGAGATTATTGATATCGATGAAGCGGACATTGGCGAAGATGAGCTCTGGCAGTTCGGCAATATGCAAACTAGCATCCGTCTGATTGTTAAGATCCATGATGATGGTGAAAACCTTCTTCGGCACATCGCTTAAGACCGACTCGGTAAGAGCGGGCACTCGCTTGAAGACCGTCAGGCCATACCTCTTATTAGCAGAGATCTCGTCCTCGATCTCCTTCGCTTCGGGCGTATCTCCGACGATGATGACGTTCTCGCTTCGCCTGCGGTAGATATAGTCAACTAAAATCATCCTCCAGGCGTATATCGATACTGTCGTAATCAGCAGGTAGATGAACAAGTTAATCTTCGGAGCAATAAGGTAATACGGGATGAAGTAGAAGAAGAGTACGGCAATTACAATATTGACGAGAACGGCATTGAGAATGACGCCTGGCAACTTCTGGCGGAAGGCATTGGTTCGCTTATCATAAAGACCAGAGATAAAAAATACGAGCACCCAAAAAAAGAATAAGACGAGGAAAGGTTCGAAATGTAGCACGAAAACCTCCTGACTCGGCAGCTCGCCGTATCGTATAACGAGCGTCAACCATAAAGAGACCACGAAGAGTACGAGGTCGCCGAAAAGCAGTATTAAAGCCTCCTTTTTACCGCTGGTTATCATTTCCATGAAATCATACAACATTATGTAACTATAATAAAGGGCATATGGTAATATGGTAGATATGCAGAAAATCCTTTATGTCATAACCAAATCCAACTGGGGCGGAGCCCAGAAGTATGTATATGAGCTGGCCACCAGCTTACCTAAAGATAAGTTCGAAGCGGCTGTTGTGCTTGGCGGCAATGGTATCTTGGCGGCCAAGCTGCAAGAGGCAGGTATCAGGGTCATAAATCTCAAAAATCTTGAGAAAGAGATAAACATTTTTAAGGAACTGTCAGTCTTATTCGATCTTATAAAAATTTTTAGGCAAGAGAAGCCAGACGTAATCCACCTCAATAGCTCCAAGATCGGGGGTTTAGGCGCCCTAGCTGGACGCATAGCAGGTGTACCGAAGATCATCTTTACCGCTCATGGCTTCGCCCACAATGAGGATCATTCTGCTCCGGTTAGATTGGCGCTTTTCCTCTTGAGCTATCTCACCATCCTACTTTCTCATAAGACAATAGTCATCAACCAGCGCGAACTAGAAGAGATGCAGAAGCTGCCATTCATTAAAAACAAACTTCAACTCATATATATCGGCCTAAGGCAGAAAGAGATAACCAAGATCGGTAAAGAGACTGGAAGTGCGATTGCTATTGGTACAATATCGGAGCTAACTAAAAACAAGGGCCTTGAATATGCCATTCGGGCCGTGTCGAGGCTGAAAAATAAAAATATAAACTTCACCATTATCGGCGAGGGAGACGAGAGAAAGGAACTGGAAAAATTAATTGGAAACCTGAACCTCACAGAAAACGTCCAACTGCTTGGCTGCAAGTAAA